>JALQYS010000187.1 GCA_023254015.1 Paracoccaceae bacterium | reverse complement strand
GAACGCGTGCTTCTACCGCAACGGGCCCGTCGTTCGGGGTGATTTCCATGAGTGGCTCTCCAGGCTTGGCAACGCCACCAATGGTGTTGAAGTGCAATCGGTTGATGAAACCAGCCGCAGGCGCCTGGGTTGACCAGATCGCCACCCTGGCCGGGGTGCAGCCCTTGGGCTTCACGCCCTATCGCCGGTCGATGGCGCGGATCCCGGCTCCGGGTGGGCATGACGTGTCGGGCTGGCCGATGATGTTCGGTGTGGGCGAGCTTTGGTATGCCAAACCCGACGCTGGCGCGCTGATCGTCAGCCCGGCCGAGGAACACCCGATGGAGCCGCATGACGCCTGGGCCGATGACATGGTGCTGGCCGAGGGTCTGGCGCGCTATGAGGAATTCGTCACCGAACCCGTCACCCGGCTGATTTCCAACTGGGCGGGCCTGCGCACTTTTGCCCCCGACCGGGCGCTGGTGATCGGACCGGACACGCGAGAGCCGTCGTTCTTCTGGCTTGCCGGTCAGGGCGGCTATGGCTTTCAGACCTCGCCCGCCGCCAGCCTTCTGGCCGCCGACCTGATCGGCGGACGCAGCCCCGAGCTTGAGGCCGAGCTGGTGGCCAGCCTGTCTCCGGCGCGCTTCGGATGAGTCTGAAACTGCCCGACAGCGGGGCTGAGGTTCTGGCAGATGGCCGCCGGATGGTTCCCTCGGCCGAACGGAATGCCGGGCCGATCCTGGAGGTGCTGCAAGGCCTGGGGCTGCACGGCCGGATGCTGGAGATCGCCTCGGGCGCGGGCCTGCATGCCGCGCGCATGGCGGGGCCGTTGGGGCTTACTTGGCAGCCGACGGATGTGGAGCCGCAGAATTTCACCTCGATCCGGGCCTGGGCGGCCACGTCCGATGCCGAAATCCTCGCGCCTATGGTGCTGGATGCCACGCAGGCCGGTTGGGCCACCCGGATGGGGCCGTGGGATGCGATCCTGCTGGTCAATCTTCTGCACCTGATCCCGGCCGCCGCCGCCGCAACGCTGCTGGCCGAACTGCCGGTCGCGCTGGCCCCGGGCGGCACCGCCTGCCTTTATGGCCCCTTCCTCCGCGACGGTCAGGCCACGAGCCCCGGCGACGCCGCCTTTGATGCCAGCCTGCGGGCGCAAGACCCGGCGATCGGCTACAAGGATCTGGCCTGGGTTCAGGAAAGGCTTGCCGGCGCGGGGATGTCGTTTGAAACCGTCGAAATGCCGGCGAACAACCTTATGCTGATCCTGCGGAAATCAAATTCATAATTCGGAATGTATTTGACCTGGGTCAAGGCACCTTGCCGGCAGCGCTGCCACAAAGGCGCGAAAGGAGACCCGCCATGAGTTACAAGCAAAAGACCGCCGACATCCGTGCCGAATTGCGCGTTCTGCACAAGTTGAACCCGGAAACTGCCAAAGGGTTTCAGGCGCTTTCGGCGGGGGCCATGACCGACGGCACCCTTGACAAGAAAAGCCGCGAGTTCGTCGCGCTGGCCATTGCTGTCACCCAGCGCTGTGAACCCTGCATCACCCTGCATGTCGAGGCGCTGATGAAGGCGGGTGGCACGCGAGAAGAACTGGGCTCGGTTCTGGCGATGTGCGTGCAGATGGGCGGGGGCCCGGCGCTGATGTATGCCGCCCATGCGCTGGCCGCCTGGGACGAATTCGCAGGCCCCACCGCCTGAGGGGATTTCCGCCCAGCCCCGGAAAAGCCCCGGTGACAAGGCGATGGGACCGGGGCAAATTGGCGGCATGAAACACGCCCTCCTGTTTGCCCTGTGCCTTGTCCTTGCCGCCTGTGGCGGTTCCGCCCCCAAAAGCCGCTCCGCCGCCGAGGCCCCGGCCGTTGAAGTGACCTATCCGAATTTCTCGGACAATGACCCCCACCCCTGGGCGGGGCAAGACCCGGCGGAACACCCGGTTCATGGCGTTGATGTCTCGCGGTTTCAGACCTCAGTCGACTGGGAGACCGCGCGGACCAACGGCGTGAACTTTGCCTTCATCAAGGCGACCGAAGGCGGCGACATGCTTGACCCGATGTTCAAGGACCATTGGCGCGGCGCGGATCGGGCGGGGGTCAGGCGCGGGGCCTATCATTTCTACTATCACTGCCGCGCCCCGGAAGAACAGGCGCGCTGGTTCTTCCGCCATGTGCCGAAGGTGGCCGGCAGCCTGCCGCCAGTGCTGGACATGGAATGGACGCCGACCTCGCCCACCTGCACCATCCGGCGTGAGCCCGGTGTCATCCGCCGCGACGCCGCCGTCATCATTGACATGATGACCGAACACTACGGCACGGCCCCGATCCTTTACACCACGGTCGATTTCTTTGAGGATAACGAGATGTGGCGACTGAAAGGGGTGGAGTTCTGGCTGCGGTCGGTCGCGGCGCATCCTTCAGACCGCTATCCGGGCCAGCACTGGACCTTCTGGCAATATACCTCAACGGGTCTGGTGCCGGGGATGGCCGGAGAGATCGACATCAACGCCTTTGCGGGCAGCAAGGCCGATTGGGCGAACTGGCTGGCGCGACGGTCGGTGCCATGAGAAACGCCGCCCCAAAGGGCGGCGCAATTTTCTTGAAAGAAAATTGACCGGAGTTTTGCAAAACTCCGGCCCGATTTCTGTAACAGAAATCGCCGGGGCATTGCCCGCCAGAGCCGCCCCTTGCAGGTGGGCTTCGGCGGTCGGCGGGGAAAACAGCCCGATGGACTGTTTTCCCGCGCGGCTCACCCATCAATACGGATGCGGGCGTTGGTCGGGTCGTAGGGGCTGTCCTCAACCACCACGGCATCCCACTCTTGCAGCAGCATCTTCACCTTCAGCTTGGTGCCCGGCACGGCCAGCTCGGGGCTGACATAGCCCATGCCGATCTGCTTGCCGAAGGCCACCGAATAGCCGCCCGAGGTCAGACGCCCAACCTTTACGCCATCCTTCAGGATGGCCTCCTTGCCCCACGGGTCGGCATCGGCCGGGCCGTCGATCAGAAGCGTGCAGCACTTGGACCGGACACCGGTTTCCACCATCCGGGCCTTGCCGCGGAATTCCTTCGACAGATCGACAAAGCGCGGCAGATCGGCCTCAAGCGGGGTCGCATCACGGCCCAGTTCGTTGCCGAAGGCACGGTAGGATTTCTCCTGACGCAGCCAGTTCTGGGCCCGCGCACCAACCGCTTTCAGCCCGTGCTTTTCGCCCACCGACCAGATCAGATCCCACAGGTAGCGGCCGAATTCGATCGGATAGTGCAGTTCCCAGCCGAGTTCGCCGGTATAGGCCACGCGCACCGCGCGGACCGGGCCCATGCCCAGTTCGATGTCGCGATAGCTGAGCCAAGGGAAGCGTTTGTTGCCCAGAACCGTCGCCGGATCGGCGTCTTTCACGATGTCGTTCAGCAGCGCGCGGGCGTTCGGACCTGCCAGGGCATAGACGCCCCACTGGGTGGTGATGTCGTGAATGTCGATGTAACCGCCCCCTGCCGCCATGAAGTCCTCAGCCGATTTCATCAGGAAATCAGCGTCATAGGCCGTCCAGGCACCGGCAGAGATCAGATAGTACTCATGCTCTTTCAGCCGCACGATGGTGTATTCGGTGCGCGTGGTGCCGTGGTCGGTCAGCGCATAGGTCAGGTTGATCCGGCCGACGTTCGGCAGCTTGTTGCAGGTGAAGTGGTCAGGCCACAGGCCAACGGCAGCCCGCCCGCAGCAACCGCCAGCGCCCTGCGCGATCGCACAGAACTGGC
>JALQYS010000116.1 GCA_023254015.1 Paracoccaceae bacterium | reverse complement strand
AACGGGCCGAGGTCGATTATAACGGCCCCGACGCCCCCGGCACGATCGTCGTCGATACCTTTGCGCGCAAACTCTATCACGTGAAAGAGGGCGGCAAGGCGACGCGCTATTCCATCGCCGTGGGCCGCGAGGGTCTGTCGTTCCGGGGATCGGGCGTGATCGGGCGCAAGGCCAAGTGGCCTTCGTGGCAGCCGACCGCCAACATGGTTCGCACCCGGCCCGATCTTTACGCCGAATACGCCGGCGGCATGGCGGGCGGCCTCGACAACCCCTTGGGTGCGCGGGCGATGTATCTTTATCGCGGCGGGCGCGACACGATGTTCCGCATCCATGGCACCATCCAGAACGCCACCATCGGCCACGCCACCAGCGCCGGCTGCATCCGGCTTTACAATCAGGACGCCATCCATCTGTTCGAACAGGTCGAAATCGGCACCAAGGTGAAGGTCCGCTCGAAGGAAGAAAGCCTTGAGCTTGAAGGCCCGCATATGGACGATGCCTGGGGTCTGGCCGTGCCGGAAACGCCCGAGAATATCGCCCGCAAGGAAAAGGAACTGATTGCCAAGGCGGAACAGGAAGCGGCCGAAAAGCTGGCCGCCGAAGAGGAAGCTGCGCGCATTGCTGCCGAAAAGGCCGCCTATGATGCGATGACGGCCGAAGAAAAGGCCAAGGCCGACGAAAAAGCCGCCAAGGAAAAGGCCAAGGCCGAGGCTTTGGCCGCCAAAGAGGCCGAAAAGGCCGTGAAAGCGGCCGAACGGGCCGAGAAAAAGCGTCTGGCCGCCTGCAAGCGCAAGGGCATCGAGGAAAAGGATTGCCCGGCGCTTGAATCGGTCGGCTGATCCGGCATCACGTCAAAGCAAAAGGCCCGGAGTTCGCTCCGGGCCTTTTGCTTTGTGGGGGCGGTGGATCAGGACGACAGGCCACCTGCCAGATCGGGCATGTCCAGCGCCGAAAAACCGTAGTGACGCAGCCAGCGCAGATCGGATTCGAAGAACGCCCGCAGGTCGGGGATGCCGTATTTCAGCATGGCGATCCTGTCGATGCCCATGCCAAAGGCAAAGCCCTGCCACTCATCGGGGTTCACACCGGCGGCGGCCAGCACCTTGGGATGCACCATGCCGCTGCCCAGAATCTCCATCCACTTGTCGCCTTCGCCAATGCGCAGCTGGCCACCGACGTTGGAATAGCGGATGTCTACCTCGGCCGAGGGTTCGGTAAAGGGGAAGTGGCTGGCGCGGAAGCGCAGCTCTACCTTGTCGACCTCGAAAAAGGCGCGGCAGAATTCTTCCAGCGTCCATTTCAGGTTGGCCATGGAAATATCGCGGTCAATCGCCAGACCTTCAACCTGATGGAACATCGGGGTGTGGGTCTGGTCCATGTCCATGCGGTAGACGCGGCCCGGCGCGATGACGCGGATCGGCGCGCCCTGTTCGGTCATGGCGCGGATCTGCACGGGGCTGGTGTGGGTGCGCAGCACATGCGGCGGGCGGGCGTCGCCCTCGGCGCGGTGCATGAAGAACGTGTCATGTTCCTGCCGGGCGGGATGCTCGGGCGGGATGTTCAGCGCGTCAAAGTTATACCAGTCCGATTCCACCTGCGGGCCTTCGGCCACGGCAAAGCCCATATCGGCAAAGATCGCCGTCAGCTCTTCCATGACTTGCGACACCGGGTGAATCGTGCCGCGCGGCCGCGGGCGGCCCGGCAGGGTCACATCCAGCCATTCCTCGCGCAGCCGTGCATCCAGCGCGGCATCGGCCAGACCGGCCTTTTTCGCACGCAGCGCGGCGTCGATCTCGTCCTTCAGGACGTTCAGCATCGCGCCCGCCGCCTTGCGCTGGTCAGGCTCCATCTTGCCCAGACCCGACATCAGCGCCGAAATCTCGCCCTTTTTGCCAAGGGCGGCAACGCGCAACTCCTCAAGCCCGGCCTCATCGGCCACAGCCGAAATCGCGGTCAGATATTTGGCCTTCAGATCGTCAAGCCCGTCCATGGCGCACCTCTCTTGAATGGCCACGGTGCTAGCGGGAAGGCCCTGCGGATGCAAGGGGGCGGCAGGTCAGCCGGCGCGGCGCAGCGCGGTGGCAATCAGATGCGGGCAGTTGGCGCGGAAGGCCACGGCGCATGGGGCGATCCCGGTTTTCAGCGAGGTGTGCGGCAACGGCAGCGGCGCCTCGCCATCCGACAGCCCGGCAATCAGGGCAGCCTCGTCCGGCATCACCGGCAGGCGCGCGGGCGCCTCGGACAGCGACAGGCGCTGATGCAGGTCAAGGCAGAAGGCCCGTGCGGCGGCATCATCCATCGCCACCGGCGCAAAGATGTGCAGCCCCGCCTTCAGGGCGCGGGCCAAAAGCAAAAGCCCCGTCGCCCGGTCCATGTCGGGTTGGCGGGCAATCCAGTGGGCGGCAAGCAAAAGGTCGATGGTGGCATCGGGCGCGTCGAATTCCACCCCGCGGGCAAAAGCGTGCCAGACCTTCGGCCCCTGCGCCTGCATCCAGATCGCCAGCCCTTCGGGCAAGGCCACGGCACCTGTTTCTACGATCCTGCTCATCCTGTTGCCTCATTGGTTTCCTGAGGCCATTGATTGTTGGCGAATCCGGCACAATTGCGGTGGATTGGTGGAATTCTGGCAACAATTGCCGGGTGTCAGACCTTGCCGTACACCGAAGCCCAGGCAGGCTGCCGATCTCCCGGCAGGGGGCGGGCAAGATAGACCGCGCGGGCGATGGCACGGGCTAGACAGGCGGCGGCGGCATGCCCGATCTGGAAGGTGTCGCGCAGCGGGTCGGTCATGGTGCGCGTGGCTGTGGCGGCGGCAAACACCAGATCGCCATCCAGCGGCGTATGAGACGGAACCAAGGCGCGGGCCATGCCATCCTGGGCGGCGGTCGCCATGCGCAGACATTCCGCCTGCGTCAAGCGCGCGTCAGTGGCGACAATCGCAATGGTCGTCGCCTCGCCCATGCGCTTCATCGGCTCCGGCTCGGCGCCGGGGTCATGCGCCCCCTGCCCGCCCAGCCCGCCGAACTCGCCGCCCAGCTCAAACGGATGCGCCCAAAATCCCGGCCCATCGCCGATGGTGGCCGAGCCCAGCGCATTAACCGCCACTAGCGCCCCCACGGTGATCCCGCTCTCCAGCACCGCCGAGGCGCTGCCCAGCCCCCCCTTCCAGCGCCCGGTCAAGGCGCCATAACCGGCCCCCGCCGTGCCCAGTTCAAACTCCGGTCCCGCCGCCTGCAAGGCCGCCAGCCCCAGATCGGCATAGGGATTGCGCGACCAGCCCTTGTCGCCGCCATTCAACAGGTCAAACAGGATCGCCCCCGGCACGATCGGAACCCGCTGATCGCCCACCGCAAAACCCCGCCCCATGGACCGCAGACCATCGGCCACCCCCGAACAGGCATCAAGGCCAAAGGCCGAACCGCCAGACAGAACCAGCGCATCCACCTCCTGAACCAGACGGTCGGGCGCCAGAAGGTCGGTCTCCCGGGTGCCCGGCGCCCCGCCCATGACGTTCACCGCCGCCGTAAAGGGCCGCTCGCCCAACAGAACCGTGCAGCCTGACCGCAAGCGGCCCTCCACGGCATGTCCCACGGCAAGACCGGCGACATCGGTAATCAGGTTGCGGGGTCCGGGTCTCATGCCATCCTCTGTGCTCAAATATCCTCCGGGGGGACGCGGGGTTGCCCCGGCAACCCCGCGTGGGGGTGGAAAACCCCCACCTTGCGACAGCCGGGGCCTCGTGCCACCCTGTCCGGCAGCAAAACACCATGGGGGCGGAAATGCAAAAGGTTGCGGTGATCACGGCGGGTGGGTCGGGCATGGGGGCGGCGGCCGCGCGGCGGCTGGCGGCCGATGGCTTTGGCGTGGCGATCCTGTCCTCCTCCGGCAAGGGCGAGGCGCTGGCGGCGGAACTCGGTGGCGTGGGCGTCACCGGATCGAACCAGTCGAATGACGATGTGCAACGTCTGGTCGATGCCACCATGGCCCGCTTTGGCAGGATCGACGTTCTGGTGAATTCGGCAGGTCACGGCCCGCGCGCGGCCCTCCTCGACATCACCGACGAGGGCTGGCATCAGGGCATCGACATCTATTTCCTGTCCGCCGTCCGCCCGATCCGCGCCGTGACCCCGATCCTTGAGGCCCAAGGCACCGGCGGGTCGATCATCAACATCACCACCTTTGCCACCTTCGAGCCTGACCCGGCCTTCCCGACCAGCGGCGTCGCCCGTGCCGGGCTGGCGGCCTTTATCAAGCTTTACGCCGACAAATATGCCCCCCAAGGCATCCGCATCAACAACCTCCTGCCCGGCTTCATCAATTCCCTGCCGGAAAAGGAAGACTTCCGCGCCCGCATCCCGATGGGCCGCTATGGCCGGGTCGAAGAGATCGCCGGAACGGTCAGTTTCCTCGCCTCGGACGCCTCGGGCTATATCACCGGGCAGAACCTGAGGGTGGATGGGGGCATCACGCGCTCTGTCTGACGCGGCGATAGTCGACGGGATAGGACCGGGCGAGCCACATATAGGCAAAGACCCCGGTCACCATCCCGGCAAAGGCCAGAAGGGCCGCAAGCATCACCTGACCATCGCTGAAATCATGGGCTGAAAGCGCCAGATATCCGAAGGACCAGAAGCCGGCCCAACTGACCACACAGATCAGAGCGATCAGTTTCTTCATGCAATGCCTCCCCGCAAAGCCGCGACATGTTGTCGCCCTGCGTCAATAGGTAGCAAAGCTTTTCAAACTTGCACGGATTTTTTGCGCAAAGACGTCCGCGCGCAAAAGATTCTTTCGCGTGCAGGATTTGGCGCCAGCGCGAAGAGCGCGCCCGCAAGGGCGCTGCGATGAGCCCCCCTACGCCTCTTCGCGCCGCGCGCGCATCGCCATGCGCCGCGCCATCGCCTCGGAACGCTGGCCAGCCCGGTCCTGTGCCCCGGCGGGCGCGGCGGCCCCGGGTGCGGGACTGTTCGGCGCGGGGGCCTTGGGCCTGTCGTCCAGATGCCGGGCCAGCGCCGCGAGCGTGGGAAAGCGGAAGATGTCGGTGATCGACAGCTTGGGCGCGTTCAACTGTTCGCGGATTTCCCGATGCGCCTGCACCGCCAACAGACTGTGGCCGCCCAGCGCAAAGAAATTGTCGCGCGCGCCGACCTTGGGCACGCCAAGGATGCGGCCCCAGATCGCGGCCAGCTGCGCCTCGATTTCGCTTTCGGGGGCGACAAAGGCCTCGGCCTTTGCAGGTGCTGTCATGGGGGCGGGCAAAGCCTTGCGGTCAACCTTGCGGTTGGGTGTCAGCGGGAAGGCGTCGAGCAGGAGGAAATGCGCCGGAACCATGTGAGCGGGCAAGACATTTTCCAGGCCGGCGCGCAGGGCGGCCTCCTGCGCCGCGCCGGTCAGATAGGCCACAAGCCGCAGATCGCCGGGGCTGTCCTCGCGCGCCAGCACGACGGCCTGTTGCACGCCGGGCTGAGCCTCCAGCACCGCCTCGATCTCGCCCAACTCGATCCGGAAGCCGCGCAGTTTCACCTGAAAATCCGCGCGACCAAGGAAATCGAGCCGCCCATCCGCGCGCCAGCGCACAAGATCTCCGGTCCGATACATCCGCGCGCCCCAGGGGCAGGCCCGATCGGTGGTGACAAAGGGATCGGGTTTGAACCGCTCCTCCGTCAGGTCGGGCCGCTGGAAGTAGCCCCGCGTCACGCCATCGCCGCCGATCCACAATTCACCGGCCGTGCCGGGCGGCACCGGTTCCAGCGCCTCGTCCAGCACATACATCTGCTGGTTGGCCAGGGGCGTGCCGATATTGGCGGTCGGTTCCGCCTCGGTCACCTCATTGACCGAAGACCAGATCGTGGTTTCGGTCGGGCCATACATGTTCAGAATGCGCGCAGAGGTTGCCTTGCGCAGGTCGCTGACCAGGGCACCGGGCAGAGCCTCGCCGCCCAGCATCAGGGTTTTCACCCCCGCCAGCGCCATCCGCGCCTCGTCGTTCATCGCAATCATCCGCGCCATCGACGGGGTGCATTGCAGATGGGTCACGCCATGGCGGATGATCTGGGCCGCGATGGAATAATCGCCCTCTTCCACACCCCCACCGGAATTGGCCCGCTTGACCACCTCGGCCAGGGGGTAAAGCCCCTCGAGCACCTTTTCCGGCGCGATGCCGTAGTCGACCAGACAAGCCACCTCGGTGACGCCGATGCGTTTCAGCTGTTCCACCCGCGCCAGAGCATCCTCGACCGTGCCGAACAGTCCTGAATCCTCAAAATACCGCTGGAAGGCGAAATCAAGGATCGCCTCGGTTTCCTCGGGCGACAGTTGCCGGGTGTCAATCTCCATCGGGTTCGTCACCCCCGGCGGGCGTTTGAAGGCCGGGAAGGCCCAGGCATATTGCTTGACCAGATTGGCCGCGGCCCCGAGATAGGCCTTCATCGGCCCTTCGGC
>JALQYS010000069.1 GCA_023254015.1 Paracoccaceae bacterium | reverse complement strand
CCCAAGTCTTTCCCTTTTCGATATAGCGTTCAAGGGTTTGGCTTTTGGCCAGCTGCACCTGTTCATCCTGCACCAGCGCATTGTAGCGCGCGTTCAGTGCGGCCAGCTCGGTCTCCAGCCGGGTCCGCGCGGCGGCGTCCTGTTCGACGGATATCCGGTTTTCCAGCTCGATGATGCGCGGGTCCATCGCGGCAATCTCCTTGCGGACGGCGTCCAGCGTGGCCACCGCGCCCTCGCGCTGGGCCAGCGTGTCGCCCAGATTGATCTCGACCCGGGATTTCTGGCTGTTCAACAGGTCAAGCTGCCCCTGCAGCAGTTTCACGATCACGTCGGACTTCGCGATCAGATCCTGCAGCTTGTCGTCGATCGAGGCCGTGCGCAGCCGCTCTTGCCGCATGGATTCCGATTTGGCGGAGGAGAAGAAGCCGACAAGGCTTTCCAGCCCGGTCTTGGACCGCATCTCGTCGAACTCCCTGGAAAACCCCGCCGTCACATCATCCAGCCCCATGATCAGCTCGGCGATATTGGCGTTCATCAGGTCGGTGTGCTTGTGCACGTCTTCCAGCGTGGCGTTTTCGATGTCGATCGCCGCCTCGCCTGCCTCCAGCCGCGTGCGCCCCGCCTCGATCCGGTCGGTGATTGCGGAAATCCTGGCCTGGGCCTCGGCAACGGTCTTGCGGCTTTCCTCAATCTGGGCGGCGAAATCGGCCATCTTGCGCTCCTGTCAATGGGTCCATCGCTTCATGTAATGACGTGTTACATCAATACACCCCCTAGGGCCGCAGAAATTTCCCGGCCGAACCTGGGGCGCAGGGGCATCCTTGCCCAATCGACAGCCTGTCGCAACGGGAAACGCGGCGCCTCCTCGGGCGCCTTCGGCTTCTCGTCGGCAGGTCACGACGAGCGGCGAAGCCGACGAGGAGTTACACCGGGATATTGTCGATCAGCCGCACGCCGTCCAGCCAGGCGGCTGCCAGCATCCGGCGCGGGCGGCGCACGTCGTCTGAGGGCATCAGCGTCTCGGCGTCACGCAATTCGATGTATTCCACCCGCTCGAACCCGGCCGCCCGCACCTTTTCCGCCGCCTCGCGGATCGCCATGCGGTCGGCGTGGCCGGCGCGGATGTCCTGGGCGGCGGCGGTGAGGGCAGAATAAAGCACCCCTGCCACGGCGCGGCCCTGCGGCGTCAGCCGGACGTTGCGCGACGACATGGCCAGCCCGTCGGCCTCGCGGATGGTTTCGCAGCCGACGATGGTGATCGGCAGGTTCAGATCGCGCACCAGCCGCAGAACGACCTGCAACTGCTGCCAGTCCTTCTGGCCGAAATAGCCCTGGTCGGCCATGGTCATGCCGAAAAGCTTGGTCACCACCGTGGCCACGCCGTCGAAATGCCCCGGCCGCATCCGGCCCTCCAGCGGTTCCGACACGCCTCCGACCGAGACCGTGGTGATGAACCCCTCGGGATAGACCTCATCGGGCTGGGGGATGAACACCACATCCACCCCCACCGACGCCAGAAGCGCGACATCCGCCTCTTCGGTCCGGGGATATTTCTTCAGGTCATCGGGGTTGTTGAACTGCTTGGGGTTCACGAAGATCGTCGTGATGACGCGGGCACATTCGGCCTTGCCGCGCCGGGCCAGCGACAGATGGCCCTCATGGAGCGCGCCCATGGTCGGCACCACGCCGACAAGGTCGCCCGTCGCCTTCCACGCCCGCACGAGGGGGCGCAGCTCGGCCACGGTCCGGATCACTTGTGTCATTTCGGGCCTTTCACGGGCAGGACATCGGGGAAGGCATGTTCCTCGGCCGGGAAGGCGCGGGTGCGGACCTCGGCGGCATAGGCGGCAATCGCCGCATCGGCCGCCTTGCCCAGCTCGGCGTAGCGTTTCACGAATTTCGGCCGGAAATCGGTGAAGAGGCCCAGCATGTCGTCAATCACCAGCACCTGCCCGTCGCAGGCAGCGCCGGCGCCGATGCCGATGGTCGGGATGTCCAGCGCCGCCGTGATGCGCCCGGCAAGGCCCATCGGCACCTTTTCCAGCACCACAGCAAAGGCCCCCGCCGCCTGCACCGCCAGCGCATCCTGCATGACCCGCTCGGCCTCGTCCTCGCGGCCGACCACCTTGTAGCCGCCCAGCGTGTTCACCGCCTGCGGGGTCAGCCCGATATGGGCCATCACCGGCACGCCGCGTCTGGTCAGGAAAGCGATGGTGTCGGCCATATGCGCGCCGCCTTCCAGCTTTACCGCCGGAGCGCCGGTTTCGGCCATCAGCCGGGCGGCGTTGCGATAGGCTTGGGCCGGGCTTTCTTCATAGCTGCCGAAAGGCATGTCGATCACGACCATGGCTTTGCTGCAGCCCCTGACCACCGCCTGGCCGTGCAGGATCATCATCTCCATCGTCACGCCCAGCGTGCTTGGCATGCCATGCAGCACCATGCCCAGCGAATCGCCCACCAGCGCGACGTCGCAATGCGGGTCCACCAGCCGCGCCATCGGCGTGGTATAGGCTGTCAGTACAACCAGCGGTTCAGACCCCTTCCGCGCCCGGATATCGGGCGGCAGAACGGAACGAAGGGGGGAATTGGCGCCAAATATGGCGAATCAGTTTCAATCAGCATGCGCTCTAACGGAACCTGTTTGCAGGTTTCTTGTAATTCTTTAGCACTTTTAAAGGTGACAATTCCAGAAAAGGAGATAAAAAATCCCATTTCCAT
>JALQYS010000528.1 GCA_023254015.1 Paracoccaceae bacterium | reverse complement strand
GCGTGGCGAATTGCGGATAAATCCGGTCGGTCATGCCCAGCAGTTTCTTGGCATTGGCGATATAGCTGACGTCCGTTGCCTGCTTGCGGGTGAACACGGGGAAGGAGGAAAGCCCCATCACCTGCGCGCGCTTCACCTCGGCATCCCAATAGGCGCCCTTGACCAGACGCACCATGATCTTGCGATCCAGCCGCACCGACAGCGCGTAAAGCCAGTCGATCACCGCCCCCGCGCGCCGGCCATAGGCCTGCACCACCACGCCGAAGCCATCCCAGCCGCGCAAAGCCGGATCGGACAGAACCGCCTCGATCACCTTCAGCGACAGCGCCAGACGGTCCGCCTCTTCGGCGTCGATGTTGAAGCCCAGACCCGCCGCCTTGGCCAGCCCGGCCAGTGCACGGACTCGCGGCACCAGTTCTTCCATCACGCGGGATTCCTTGGCGACCTCATAGCGCGGATGCAGCGCCGAAAGTTTCACCGAAATCCCCGGATTGCTGCGGATGTCGCCGGTGGTCGCGGCCGCCGCAATCGCGGTGATGGCCTTGGAATAGGACAGATGATAGCGGCGCGCGTCAGCTTCGGTGCGCGCCGCTTCTCCAAGCATGTCATAGCTGTAGGTATAGCCTTGCGATTCCAGTTCGCGGGCGCGCTTCATGGCCAGATCAATGGTTTCGCCCAAGACGAAGTTGCGACCCATCTCTTTCATGGCGCGGCTGACGGCGGTGCGGATCACCGGTTCACCTAGGCGTTTCACCGCAGCTTTCAGGTGGCCCACCACGCCCGGCTCGCGTTCTTCCAGCACCTTGCCGGTCAGCATCAAGGCCCAAGTAGAGGCGTTCACCAAGGACGAGGCCGACCGCCCCAGATGCCGCCCCCAATCCGAAGGCGCGATCTTGTCCTCGATCAGCGCATCCATGGTTTCGGCGTCGGGCACACGAAGCAGCGCCTCGGCCAGACACATCAGCGCGATACCCTCCTCGGTCGAAAGGCCGTATTCCGCCAGGAAAACCTCCATCAACCCCGGCTTCACCGATGCCCGGATGCGGCGCACGAGGTCTGCACCGGCGGCGGTGATGCGGGCGCGCTGTGCGGCGTCGAACCCCGCCTCGGCGATCAGGGATTTGACCAGCGCCGCCTCGTCGCGCAGGGAATGACGGTCGATGATTTGCCAGGGGGTGGGGGTCATGGGGCGCTCCTTTGTCTTGCGCCCATGATAGCGCAGGTTTGACAGGCAGTTTGCCTTAAGTTAGGGCAATCGGCAGGCTGTTTCTTTGAGAAGAAGGGAAAGCGCCATGTCATCCGCCCGTATTGAGCTTGACCGCTTTGACGAGGCCATCCTGCGGATTCTGGCCGTGGAGGGACGGATCAGCGCCACCGAGCTTTCCCGTCGCATCGGGCTGTCGAAATCGCCCACCCAGGCACGGATGAAACGGCTGGAAGATGCGGGCGTCATCACCGGCTATCGCGCGAACCTTGATCCGATCCGCATGGGGCTGGCGCATGTGGCCTTTGTCGAGGTGCGGCTTTCCGACACGCGCGAGGCGGCCTTGCAGGCCTTCAACAAGGCGGTCCTGGCGATCCCCGAGGTGGAGCAATGCCACATGATTGCCAGCCGGTTTGATTACCTTTTGAAGGTGCGCACCAGCGATATTCAAGATTACCGCAGGGTTCTGGCCGAGCGGATCAGCGCCCTGCCCCATGTCGCGGGCACCTCGACCTATGTGGCGATGGAGGCGGTGAAGGAGCTCTTCTGAGGAAAGCCACAGGGCTCGCCCGGCCGGGCGGGCGATTTTTCGACGAAAAATCGGGCTTCAGCACCAGCTGCCCGACCGGGCGCCGCCAGGTCGAGCATATCCCGGCCCACCACTGGGCCGCTATTGCCGGGCCGATGGCCCGGCCGCCGGTTACCCCTGCAGCGTCCGCACGCCATAGCCTTCGCCGCGGGCCTTCATGGCGGCCACAACGGCGATGCTGGCGGCGGCGGTGGTGAAATAGGGGATCTTGTCCATCAGCGCCACGCGGCGGATATCGCGGCTGTCGCTGATCGCCTGCGTGCCCTCGGTGGTGTTCATCACCAGCGCGATGTCGTTGTTTTTCAACCGATCCACGATGTTCGGGCGGCCTTCCCAGACCTTGTTGACCTGTGTCGCGGCAATGCCTTCGGTGGTCAGCCATTGGGCGGTGCCCTTGGTGGCCACGATCTCGAAGCCCAGCGCGATCAGGTCGCGCATGGCGGCGGCGAAGGTCGGGGTCTTGTCCATGTCCTTGATCGAGACAAAGGCACGGCCGGCCTCGGGCAACGTGACGCCCGCGCCCATCTGCGCCTTGAGGAAGGCCAGCGCGAAGGTGCGATCCCAGCCCATCACCTCGCCCGTTGAACGCATTTCCGGCCCCAGAACCGGATCGACGCCGGGGAAGCGGGCAAAGGGCAGGACGGCCTCCTTGACGCTGAACCACGGCGTGATCGGATCGGCGAGCGTGTGTGCATCGGCCAGGGGCAGCGGGCTGTCGGGGCCGACGCCCGCCGGATAGGGCGAACGTTCGGGGAAGTTCGACAGAGGCTCGCCCGCCATGAGGCGCGCGGCGATGGAGGCGATGGCGCTGTCGGTCGCCTTGGCGACGAAAGGCACGGTGCGCGAGGCGCGCGGATTCACCTCAAGGACGTAGATCACCCCATCCTTGATGGCGAATTGCACGTTCATCAGCCCGACCACGTTCAGGGCCTTGGCCATGACCACGGTCTGACGTTTCAGCTCTTCGACAATGTCAGCCGAAAGCTGGTGGGGGGGCAGACAGCAGGCAGAATCGCCCGAGTGGACGCCCGCCTCTTCGATATGTTCCATGATGCCCGCGACATGGACATTCTGGCCGTCCGACAGGGCGTCAACGTCCACCTCGACGGCGCCCGAAAGGTAGCTGTCCAGCAGCACCGGGCTGTCGCCGGAAACCTGCACGGCGGTGGAGATGTAACGCTCCAGCTGCGCGTCATCGCGGACGATTTCCATGGCGCGGCCACCCAGCACAAAGGAGGGGCGGATGACCAAGGGGTACCCAACCTGCGCCGCCACGGCAAAAGCCTCATCGCGGCTGCGGGCGGTGCCGTTGTGGGGCTGCTTCAGGCCAAGGTTTTGCAGAAGCTGTTGAAAACGCTCACGATCTTCGGCAAGGTCGATGGCGTCGGGCGTGGTGCCGAGGATCGGGATGCCTTCGTCATGCAGCGCATTGGCAAGCTTCAGCGGCGTCTGGCCGCCGAACTGCACGATGACG
>JALQYS010000330.1 GCA_023254015.1 Paracoccaceae bacterium | reverse complement strand
GAGCGTGGAATTGTTAAGACGGTAAAATCGGCGAAGAAAATCGTTGATAGAAAAGATGCAGTAGTTTGGGATATTTTAGAAAACGTATTGAAAGGACACCCAGTTCTTTTGAACCGTGCTCCTACACTCCACCGTCTTGGTATTCAGGCTTTCCAACCAAAATTAGTGGAAGGAAAAGCAATCCAATTGCACCCACTCGTTTGTACAGCCTTCAACGCTGACTTTGACGGTGACCAGATGGCCGTTCACGTGCCGCTTGGTCAGGAAGCAATCATGGAAGCTTCAATTTTGATGTTGGCGGCTTTCAAAGCAGCTGCGCAAGCGGGCGAGCTGGACAAGGCAGTTGCGCTGGCGATGGCGCGCAGCAGATAAGCTGTGCAACGCAGGGCGCAGGGCTGGGTGCGCATATGTTGCACACTCGAAATCTGGCGTGGTTTGCTCAAATGAAAACAGTAGCTTACAGAGGCACTAGTTAGCGAAGCGCTAAGATCCGGCGCCATCTGGCAAATCTTTTGGGAAAGCGCAGCTTTTGCTGCGCTTTTTCCTTTTCCGGCGCTGCGCTGTTCGGAAGGCCGGTCGCGCGGGTCTGGTGAAGCCTTTCGCCGCCATCGTTCCGCTTCTGCCCGATTGACGGCAAAAGGGCGCTTGTCTGCGCCCGGTTGGCAGCGAAATATGGGGTCAGTCTTTGAAAGGGCCTGCTGATGACCACCTTGCGCCTGCGACTTGTGTTCGATGCGGCCATGATCGGGCCGGGCAAGGCGGAGTTGCTGGAACATATCCGCGACACCGGCTCGATCGCTGCGGCGGGGCGCAGGATGGACATGAGCTACAAGCGGGCCTGGATGCTGGTCGAGGAGATGAACGCGGCCTTTCGCGAGCCGCTGATTCTCAGCACGCGGGGGGGCGCGGGCGGGGGCGGGGCGCAGGTGACCGAGGCGGGCCTTCGGGTGCTGCACCTCTACCACGACATCGTCGCGGCCGCGCAATCGGCGGCCTCGGCCCGGATCAAAGAGTTGGAGGCGTTGCTGCGCCCGTCGGGGGATGGGGATATGTCTGACGGGAAATAGCGCTTGCCTTGGGGTCCCCGTCTGATATGTTTCTTGGAACATATCGAAAGGAAGCCCCATGTTTCTCCGCGTCGCGCTTGCCTCGTCTCTGGCCCTTGCAATGGCCACGCCGGTTCTGGCCGAAGAGGTCGTGGTCTTTGCCGCGGCCTCGCTGAAGGGGCCGCTGGACAGTCTGGCGGCCGAGTTTCAGGCCGAAACCGGCAATACCGTGACGATAAGCTATGCCGGCTCGAACGCGCTGGCCAAGCAGATCATCGAGGGCGCGCCTGCCGACATCTTTCTGTCCGCAGCCGTCAACTGGATGGACGAGGTCGAGAAAGCCGGTCTGGTCGTAGACGGGACGCGCTCTGATCTTCTCGGCAACACCCTTGTGCTGATCGCCCATGGCAAGGATGCCGCCCCCGTCGAGATCGGGCCGGGGTTTGACCTTGCCGGACTTCTCGGCGACGGGAAACTTTCGATGGCGATGGTCGACGCCGTGCCCGCCGGGCAATATGGCAAGGCCTCGCTTGAAAACCTGGGGATCTGGTCCAGAGTCGAGCCATCGGTCGCGCAATCCGAAAACGTGCGGGCCGCCCTGACGCTGGTCTCCACCGGTGAGGCGCCCTATGGCATCGTCTATGCGACTGATGCGGTGGCGGACGACAATGTCACCGTGGTGGGCACTTTCCCGGCCGACAGCCACAAGCCGATCGTCTATCCGGGCGCCTTGCTGACGGGCGCGGCCGATGCGGCGGACAAAGCCTTTTTCGAGGCCTTGTCGTCGGATGCGGCGGATGCGACGTTCACCGGGCAGGGTTTCGAGATCCTGAAGTGAAAAGAACCGCGCAGCTGATCGAGGGCAAATGGCGGATTGGCTGACAGCGGAGGAATGGCGCGCCGTGGCCTTGTCGCTGCGTGTCTCGCTTCTGGCGACGGTGGTCAGCCTGCCCATCGGCCTGCTGGTTGCCCATGCGCTGGCCCGATGGGAGTTCCGGGGCAAGCAGATCCTGAACGGGCTTGTCCATCTGCCGTTGATCTTGCCGCCGGTGGTGACGGGCTATCTGCTTTTGGTCACCTTCGGGCGGCGTGGGACGGTCGGGCAGGTCCTTGACCAGTGGTTCGGCATTGTCCTTGCCTTCCGCTGGACGGGGGCGGCGCTGGCGGCGGGGGTCATGGCCTTTCCGCTGATGGTGCGCGCGATGCGTCTGGCGATCGAGGCGGTGGACCCGCGACTGGAGCAGGCGGCGGGCACGCTGGGCGCCTCAAGGCCCTGGGTGTTCGTGACCGTCACCCTGCCGCTGATCCTGCCCGGCATCATTGCCGGGGCGGTGCTGGCCTTTGCCAAGGCGATGGGCGAATTCGGCGCGACGATCACCTTCGTGTCGAACATCCCCGGCCAGACCCAGACGCTGCCCTCGGCCATCTATGCGGCGCTGCAGGTGCCGGGGGGCGAAGGCAACGCGGCCCGGCTCGTCTGGGTTTCGATCACCATCGCCATGGGGGCGCTCATGCTGTCGGAATGGCTGGCCCGCCGCGCGGCCCGCCGGGTGTCGGGCCGATGAGGCTGCAGGTCGCCTTGCGCCACCGCTTTGCGGGCTTCACGCTGGATCTGGCCTTCGAGGCCCCGGCCGGCATCACGGCGCTCTTCGGGCGGTCGGGGTCGGGCAAGACCACGGTCATCAATGCCGTGGCCGGGCTGATGCGGCCCGATGAGGGCAAGGTGCGGCTGGGCGAGGTGACGCTGACCGACACGGCGGCGGGTGTGAACCTGCCGCCGCACCGGCGCCGCATCGGCTATGTCTTTCAGGACGCGCGGCTGTTCCCGCATCTGACCGTGCGGCAGAACCTGCTTTACGGGCGCTGGTTTGCCCCCGGGGCAAAAGAGGGCCGCGCCGAGGCGACCAGCCTTGACCGGATCGTCGATCTTCTGGGCATCGCGCCGCTCTTGGCACGCCGGCCCGGCGCCCTGTCGGGCGGGGAGCGGCAGCGGGTCGCCATCGGCCGCGCGATCCTGTCAAACCCGCGCCTTCTGCTGCTGGATGAGCCGCTGGCCGCCCTTGACGAGGCGCGCAAGGCCGAGATCCTGCCCTATCTCGAACGGCTGCGCGACGAGCTGCAGCTGCCCATCCTTTACGTCAGCCATGCCATGGCCGAGGTGGCGCGGCTGGCCGATACGATGGTGCTGATCGAGGCCGGCCGCCTCACCGCCGCCGGCCCGACCGCCGAGATCCTGTCCGACCCCGCCGCCGCCCAGGGCCTGGGCCTGCGCGAGGCCGGGGCGCTCCTGACGGCGCGGGTTGCCGCACAGGAGGCCGACGGCCTGACCCGGCTGGACAGCCCCGCCGGCCCGGTCTGGCTGCCCCGGGTGGCCGCCCCGGAGGGGACCATGCTGCGCATCCGCATCCTGGCGCAGGACGTCATGCTGGCCACCACCCGGCCCGAAGGCATCTCGGCCCTGAACATCCTGCCCGCCACCGTGCGCGACATCCGCCAGGGCGACGGCCCCGGCGCCCTGGTGCGGCTGGATGCGGGCGGCGCGGTGATCCTGGCCCGCGTCACCCGCCGGTCAGCCCTGACACTTGGCCTCACCCCGGGCATGCCGGTGTTTGCCGTCCTGAAAGCCGTCTCGGTCGCGCAGGAAAACGTCGGCGGAAAAGGGTGATCCTGCTGTGTTGCGGTTTTTTCTGATGGGTTGATCACCGCGCTGCAGGAAACATGCGAGGCCGGTGCCGATACCGGCAAGCGCCCCTAAAGCCATGAGGGGAGGAGGCGGGCATCGTCCTCTCCGGCCAGATCGAGAACACCCTGGGCGACGAGGTCAAGACCCTCGGGCCAGGCGACGCCCATATCTTCGACAGCCGCCGCCCCCATCGTTTCCGGAATACCCGCACGGAAACCTGAATCATTCCCAGTGCCTGCACCCCCCAGACGTTCTGAGAAAGCCTCTCGGAAAGAATCATAAGTATCTGAAGTTACAGTATTATGAAGCGTTTTCACATGTCTTGTGATTTGCATGCAGAATCTTCTGGACACAAA
>JALQYS010000326.1 GCA_023254015.1 Paracoccaceae bacterium | reverse complement strand
ACCAGTTTGGTGCGCGGCACGGCGAACATGCCGAAGGGGTAGGTATCGCGCAGGTCCTGCTTCGTCGTGAAGGGGAATTTCGCGATGTCCTTCAGCGACTTCAGCTCTTCGGGGTGAACATCGTTCTCGATGAAGCGGTTGCGGTAGAAGGGCGAATTTTCATAGGCGTGCTTCAAGGACCGCTTCATGCGGTGGAATTGCAGGGCCTCGATTTCATCGCGCGAGGCGATCTCGATCGGGTCAAGATCCTGCTTGCGGGGGGTAAGGTCTTCCATGGGTTCCTCCCTCGGGATTAGCTACGCCGGTCAGCCGTCGACCGGAAGATGGGTGCCCTTGACGGTGCGCGAATGGCCGCGGAATTCCGCGACATGAACGCCATCCTGGTTGGTGACGCGAACATCATAGATGCCCGACCGGCCCTGGCGCGACACTTCGCGCGCGGCGGCCGTCAGACGGTCGCCGATGCGCACCGGTTTGATATAGGAGACCGAGCAGTGCTGGCCGACCACAACCTCGTTATGGCTGTTGCAGGCAAAGGCAAAGGCGCTGTCGGCCAGGGTAAAGATAAAACCGCCGTGGCAGTTGCCGTGCCCGTTCGACATGGATTCGGTCACCGTCATCGACAAGGTGGCGCTGCCGGGCGCGATCAGATCCAGCGTCGCGCCCAGCCGGCGACTTGTGCTGTCGCCATTCCACATCACCGCAGCCGAAGCTTCGGCGATCTCTTGCGGGGTCATCTGCGCGACGGGTTTCATTTGCCGGTGAACCTTGCGAGACGCTTTTCCAGGAAGGCGGTGACCCCCTCGGCATAATCCGCGCTGCGGCCCGCCTGCTGTTGCAGGTCACGCTCCATGTCAAGTTGCGCGTCCAGACTGTTGGTCGCCGCAGACTGGATCAGGCGCTTGGTCAGGCCAAGGCCCAGCGTCGGACCTGCAGCCATCGATTCGGCCAGCTTTGTCGCCTCTGCCATCAGATCGGCGTCGTCGACGGCCTTCCAGATCAGGCCCCAGTCGGCGGCCTTTTCGGCCATCAGCGGCTCGGCCGTCAGGGCCAGCGCCTTGGCGCGCGGCTCGCCCAGGATGCGGGCCAAAGACCAGGTGCCGCCGGCATCGGGAATGAGGCCGATCTTGGCAAAGGCCTGAATGAACTTTGCGGATTTCGCCGCCAGCACGATGTCGCAGGCCAAGGCGATGTTCGCCCCCGCGCCTGCCGCCACACCATTCACCGCGCAGATCACCGGCTTTTCCAACTGACGAATCAGGCGGAGCGTCGGGTTGTAAAAGGTTTCCAGCGTGTGGCCCAGATCGGGGGCCGGTCCGCCCTTGCGCGGATCGCGGTCGCCCAGATCCTGGCCTGCGCAGAATCCGCGCCCTGCCCCGGTCAGCAGAACGGCGCGGACGACGGCATCATCATGCGCGCGCTGGATCTCAGCCCGCAGCGCCAGGTGCATCTCTTCGTTGAAGGAATTCAGCTTGTCCGGGCGATTCAGGGTCAGGCGCAGGACGCCGGCCTCAAGGCAGGACAGGACGGTTTCGGATGTGGTCATGGTCGTCTCCTCCGTCCGCAGCATTTGTCGGACGCCGTGAAAAACCTCTTGCATAAACCGACCGGCCGGTCAATGATAAAACCCGCCGGGGAGGAGTGCCCCAGCTGGAGGATATCATGTCGGACTTCTTCGACCGTCATCGGCCGACGCTTGACGCGGCCGTATCGGCTCTTGCAAGCCGTGAATACTGGACCCCCTACCCCGAGGTTCCCAGCGGCAAGATCTATGGCGAGACCGCCAAGGCCGAAGGTGAAGCCGCCTTTGCCGCGCTGATGGGCCAGAACCTTGATCTGCCCGGTCATCCGGGCACGGGCCGTGCCGGGGCCGAGGTATCACCCTTTGGTCCGACGCTGGCGATCCGCTATCCCGCCGCGACGCCGGATGCCCTGATTGCCGCCGCCATGGCCGCCGCGCCCGCGCTTGCCGCCGCCTCGGCCGAGGCGCGCGTCGGTGTCTGCCTTGAGGCGCTGGCCCGTCTGAACCGGCAAAGCTTCCTGATCGGCAACGCCACCATGCACACCACGGGCCAGGCCTTTGCCATGGCCTTCCAGGCTGGCGGGCCGCATGCCCAGGACCGCGGGTTGGAGGCTGTCGCCGCCGCTTACGCCGAAATGACCCGCTTTGCCGCAACCGCCCGCTGGGAAAAGCCGCAGGGCAAGGCCGCGCCGATCGTGATGGAAAAGTCCTGGACGTTGCGCCCCGCAGGGATCGCGCTGACCATCGGTTGCAACACCTTCCCAACCTGGAACTCTTATCCCGGCCTCTTTGCCAGCCTTGCGACCGGCAACCCGGTGATCGTGAAGCCGCACCCCCGCGCCATCCTGCCGCTGGCGCTGACCGTCCGCGTGTTGCGCGAAGTGCTGACCGAGGCGGGCCTGCCCGCCGATGCCGTCCTGCTGGCGGTTGATGAACCGGGCGCCGAGATCACCAAGACCCTTGCCACCCGGCCCGAGGTCAAACTGATCGACTATACCGGATCGTCCGCCTTCGGAAACTGGCTGCGCGACAACGCCCGCCAGGCGCAGCTTTTCACCGAGGAAACCGGCGTCAACAGCGTCGTCATCGCCGCGACCAGCGACCTTGACGGCATGTGCGCCAACCTTGCCTTCGCGCTGTCGCTTTACTCCGGCCAGATGTGCACCTCGCCGCAGAACATCTACATCCCCGCTGGCGGGATCGAGACGGACAAGGACCACAGGTCGTTTGATGAGGTCGCAAGCGCCCTTGTCGCCGCCATCGACGGCCTTCTTTCCGACCCCGCCCGTGCCGCCGGCATCTGCGGCGCCATCGCCAACCCCGCAACGCAAACCCGCGCCGAGGCGACCGCCGCCAAGGGCCGCGTCCTACGCGCCGGGGCGTCGAAAGGCGAACCTGGGCCGCTTTTGCTGGCCGTGTCCGACACTGACGCCACCACGGCCGAGGAATGTTTCGGCCCAGTCGCCTTCCTGATCGCCACCCGTGACGCGGACGGCGCGATCCAGCAGGCTGCCAGCCTTGCCGCCGAGAAAGGCGCGATCACCGCAGCACTTTACGATACCGACGAGGCCCGCATCGCCCGCGCCGAGGCGGCCTTCGCCGATGCCGGGGTGAACCTGTCGATCAACCTGACCGGCAACATCTTTGTCAACCAGTCCGCGGCCTTCAGCGACTTTCACGTCACCGGCGCCAACCCCGCCGGCAACGCCAGCCTGACCGATACGGCCTTTGTTGCCACCCGCTTTCGCCGCGTGATGTCGCGGCGGCTTGCGGCCTGAATTCATGCGTAGCTCTCTGGGAGGAGATCCAATGAAAACGTTCCTGACCACCACCGCCCTTCTGGTCCTTGCCCTTCCGGCGATGGCCGAAATCAAGATCGGCGCCTCGCTGTCGTCAACCGGCCCCGCCGCGTTTCTGGGCGACCCCGAGCTGAAAACCCTGGAAATGCTGGTCGAGGACCTGAACGCCAAGGGCGGCATCAACGGCGAGGAAGTGACCCTTGTCGCCTATGACGACAACGGCGACCCGAACAAGGCCCGCACCTTCGCCACCCGGCTTGTCGAGGATGACGAAGTTGCGGCCATCATCGGCGGCACCACCACCGGCACCTCGATGTCCATCCTTGCCGTGGCCGAAGAGGCCGAGATCCCCTTCATCTCGCTGGCCGGGGCCATCGACATCATTCAGCCGGTCAAGCCCTACACCTTCAAGACCCCGCACACCGACCGCATGGCCTGCCAGAAGATCTTTGAAAGCATGCAGAAGGCCGGCATCACCAAGATCGGCATGATCTCGGGCACCGACGGCTTCGGCGCCTCGATGCAGGCGCAGTGCAAGTCCGTGGCCCCGGACTATGCCATCGAGATCCTTGCGGACGAAACCTATGATCCGAAAGACGCGGACATGACCGCGCAGCTGACCAAGATCAAGGGCACCGAAGGCGTGCATGCGATCCTGAACCCCGGCTTTGGCCAGGGCCCTTCGATCGTGACGCGGAACTACAAGCAGCTGGCCATCGACCTGCCCTTCTACCAGTCGCATGGCGTGGCTTCGGATGGGTTCATCGAGCTGGCCGGCGCCGACGCGGCCGAGGCCGTGCGCCTGCCGGGCACGGCGCTGCTGGTCGCCGATCTTCTGGCGGCTGACGATCCGCAGAAGCCGGTCGTCGATGCCTACAAGGCGATGTTCGAGGAAAAGACCGGCACCCCGGTTGGCACCTTCGGCGGCTATGCCCATGACGCCTTCCTGATCATGACCGACGCCATCAAGCGCGCCGGTTCCGCCGAGCCTGCCGCGATCCGCGACGCCATCGAGGCGACGTCGGGCCTTGCCGGCACCACCGGCGTCTACACCTTCACGGCCGAGGATCACCTTGGTCTCGACCTCAGCGCCTTCCGCATGCTTGAAATCAAGGGCGGCAAGTGGACGCTGGTTGAGTAAATCCACCCGCCGCGTCCCTGACCATGGGGGCGCGGCGACCCATTTCGGGCCATAAGGGGCGGGACGCATGTCGGAACTTCTGCAATTCCTTCTGTCCGGGGTGACGGTCGGCGCGGTTTATGCGCTGGTCGCCCTTGGCTTCACCATCATCTACAACGCCTCGGACGTGGTGAACTTCGCGCAAGGCGAATTCGTCATGCTGGGGGGCATGATCACCGTCATGGCCTATACCGCAGGCGCGCCCTTGCCGCTTGCCGCGATGGTGGCCATCGTGGCGACCGCAGCACTGGGGGTGGCGATGAACAAGCTGGCGATCGAGCCAGCCCGGGGCGCGCCCGTCGTGTCGCTGGTCATCATCACCATCGGCGTGTCGATCTTCATCCGGGGGGTGGCGCAGCTTGTGTTTGGCAAGCAGATCCACACCTTCCCGGCCTTCTCGGGCGATGATCCGCTGCACATTCTGGGCGCGACGATCCTGCCGCAAAGCCTGTGGGTGATCGGCGGGGCCGTCGCGGTCTTCGTCGGTCTTTGGGCCTTTTTCACCCGCACCCTTCTGGGCCGGGCGGTGCTGGCCACCTCGAACAACCGGCTTGCCGCGCAACTTGTGGGGATCAACACCCCCTTCGTGATGACGCTGTCCTTCGCGCTTTCCGCCGGGATCGGCGCGCTTGCGGGGGTGCTGGTGACGCCGATCACCATGACCTCCTACGACGTGGGCCTTGCCTTCGCGCTGAAGGGCTTTGCCGCCGCAATGCTGGGCGGCATGGGCAACCCCAAGGGTGCCCTGGTGGGCGGCTTCCTTCTGGGTGTGCTCGAGGGGCTGACGGCGGGCTACATCAGCTCGCAATACAAGGACGCCGCCGCCTTCATCGTGATCCTTGGCGTGCTTTTCTTCCTGCCGCAGGGCCTTTTCGGCCGCAAATCGACCGATCGGGTGTGACATGCGACTGACCCCGAAATCCGCCACCCTTCTGGCCCTTGTTGTCCTGATCGCGCTTGCGCCGATCTTCTTTCCCTCGGGCTTTTACTACCGCGTCGGCGCGCTGATCTTTGTCAACGCGCTGGCCGTCACCGGAATCGTGATCCTGACCGGCTGGGCCGGGCAGATCAGCCTTGGCCATGCGGGCTTTGCCGGAATCGGCGCCTATGCCTGCGCGCTGGCCCCGGTTCACTGGGGCATCCACCCCGCCCTGGCCGTCCTTCTGGGCGCGGCGATCTCGGCCGTTCTGGCCTGGCTGGTGGGTCGCCCGATCCTGCGGCTGAAGGGCTATTACCTCGGCGTTGCTTCGCTGGGCATGGGTATCCTGATCTCGATGGTGCTGAACAACGAACGCGAGCTCACGCGCGGTCCCGACGGGATCGACGTGGCCGATCTTGGCCTGCGCGGCCTCTTGAAGGGCGCAGGGCTTGACCTGTCGAACGGCCAGTTCTGGTATTTCTTCTGCGGCCTTGTCCTGATCCTGGGGGCCTGGCTGGCCCTGAACCTGCGCGACAGCGCCACGGGCCGGGCCCTGCGGGCGCTGCACGGGTCCGAGGTTGCGGCCAAGACGGTGGGCATGGACGTGACCAAGCTGAAGCTGCAGGCCTTCGTGATCTCGGCCGTCTATGCCTCGATCTCCGGCTCGCTTCTGGCGCTGCAGAACAAGTTCATCACCCCGGACGTCGCGGGCTTCATGCACTCGGTCGAGATGGTGACGATGGCCGTTCTTGGCGGGGTGAGTTCCGTCGCCGGGGCGATCTTTGGCGCTGCCGTCCTGACGCTCTTGCCGCAGGTGCTGACTGTCTTTGCCGAATACGAACAACTGGTCCTCGGCGCCGTGATGGTGCTGGTGATGATCTTCCTGCGCGAAGGTGTCGTCCCCTCGATCCAGCGCAAGATCCGGGGGAGGGGCGAATGACCTTACTGTCGATCGAAGGGTTGGGCATCAGCTTCGGCGGCCTCAAGGCCGTGAACGACGTGTCCTTCAACGTCAAACCCGGCGAGATCGTGTCGGTCATTGGGCCGAACGGGGCGGGCAAGACCACGCTTTTCAACATGATCTCGGGCGTCTACCAGCCGGGGTCGGGCAAGGTTGTGCTGAACGGCGAGGACGTGACCGCCATGTCCCCGCACCTTCTGGCACGGCGTGGCATGTGCCGGACCTTCCAGAACCTTCAGGTGTTCCAGTCGATGACCGTTCTGGAGAACACCATCGCGGGCTATCACCTGCAGGAAAGCGGCCATGTGCTGTCCGACCTTCTCAACCTGCCCTCCTCGCGCCGCCGCGCGCGTCAGGCCGAGGCCGGGGCGCGCGAGTTGCTGAAACGCGTGGGCCTGGAACGCGCGGCCGAGCGTGAGGCAGGCAGCCTTTCCTACGGTTCGCTCAAGCGGCTGGAGATTGCCCGCGCGATGGCGCTGAAGCCGAAGGTCCTTCTCCTCGACGAACCCGCCGCGGGCTGCAACGCCGTCGAGACCGAGGAAATCGACCACCTCATCGCGGAAATCGCCGCCTCGGGTGTGGCGATCCTGCTGGTGGAACACGACATGAAGATGGTGATGCGGATTTCCAACCATATCGTTGTGCTGGACCATGGCGAAAAGATCGCCGAGGGCGACCCGGCCTCGGTCAGTCGGAACCCCGCCGTCATCGCTGCCTATCTGGGGGCCGAAAATGCTGCTGGTTGAAGGTCTGCGCGCCCGCTACGGGCGGATCGAAGTGCTGCACGGCATCGACCTGGCGGTGAACTCGGGCGAGATCGTCACCGTCATCGGGGCGAACGGGGCGGGCAAGACCACGCTTCTGCGCTGCCTGTCGGGCGTCCATCCGCTGGCCGGAGGATCGGTGACTTTCCGGGGTGAGCCGATGTCGGGCGTCCCCGCCTGGCGCCGCGTCGGGCGTGGATTGTCGCAGTCGCCGGAAGGTCGGCAGATCTTCACCAACCTGACGGTTGAGGAGAATCTGCGCCTTGGGGCCTATCTCTATGCCGATGACCGGGTGGAGAAGGACATGGGCGACGCCTTCCAGATGTTCCCGATCCTGAAGGAAAAGCGCAATCTTGCGGCCGGGGGCCTGTCGGGCGGGCAACAGCAGATGCTGGCGATGGCCCGCGCGCTGATGGGGCGGCCGTCCTGCCTGTTGCTGGACGAACCCTCGATGGGCCTTGCGCCGATCATCGTCGCGCAGATCTTTGACGTGGTGAAGGGGCTGAAGGCCTTGGACGTCACCGTGCTTTTGGTGGAACAGAACGCCTATGGCGCATTGAAGATCGCGGACCGGGGCTATGTGATGGAAACGGGCCGCATCACGATGGACGGCCCGGCCGAGGCGCTGATCGCCGATCCGCGCATCCGTGAAGCTTATCTGGGGATTTGAAATGACCGTCAGCATCCAGCACGAAGGCGAGATCGCCGTCGTCACCGTCGACAACCCGCCCGTCAATGCGCTTGGCCAGGCCCTGCGCCAGGGTCTTTGGGAAGCCGTCGGCACGCTGGATGCCGACCCGTCCGTGCGCGCCGTTGTTCTGATCTGCACGGGGCGCACCTTTATCGCCGGGGCCGACGTGACCGAGTTCGGCAAGCCCCCCGTCCCGCCGCATCTGCCCGACCTGGTGGACCGGCTGGAACAGGCGGGCAAGCCCTGGGTCGCCGCCATCCACGGCTCGGCTCTTGGCGGAGGGTTCGAGGTCGCAATGGGCTGCCGCTTCCGCGTCGCGCTGGACAGCGCCTCGGTCGGCCTGCCGGAAGTGACGCTTGGCAGCCTGCCCGACCAGGCGTTCGGTTTCGGTGAAACCGACGATCGAGGGCGTGGTGCGCGCGCCTTCCGAGTTTTCGATGACGCGGGGTTGCGAACCATCCATGATGGCGACGCAGGAGTTCGTGGTCCCGAGGTCAATCC
>JALQYS010000317.1 GCA_023254015.1 Paracoccaceae bacterium | reverse complement strand
ACAAGCTGACCAAGGCCCTCTTGATCGGCGGCGTGTCCTTTGGCGAACAGGACAAGCTGATTGACCGCGGCGTTGACGTGCTGATCGCCACGCCGGGCCGGCTGCTGGACCATTTCGAACGCGGCAAGCTGCTGCTCACCGGCGTGCAGATCATGGTGGTGGACGAGGCCGACCGGATGCTGGACATGGGGTTCATTCCCGACATTGAACGCATCTTCTCGCTGACGCCCTTTACCCGCCAGACCTTCTTCTATTCGGCCACCATGGCCCCCGAGATCGAGCGGATCACCAACACCTTCCTGTCGGCGGCCGTCAAGATCGAGGTCGCCCGTCAGGCCACGACCTCGACCACCATCGAACAGAAGCTGTTCCAGTTCACGCCCTCGCGTAAGGACAAGACCTTTACCGAAAAGCGCGCCGTCCTGCGCGCGCTGATCCGCGGTGAGGGCGAGGCGTGCACCAACGCCATCATCTTCTGCAACCGCAAGATGGATGTCGATGTGGTGGCCAAATCGCTGAAGGCGCATGGCTTCAACGCCGCGCCCATCCACGGCGATCTGGAGCAGAGCATGCGGATGAAAACGCTGGATTCGTTCCGCGACGGCTCGCTGCAATTGCTGGTTGCCTCGGATGTGGCGGCGCGCGGGCTGGACATTCCGGCTGTCAGCCATGTGTTCAACTTCGACCTGCCCTCCCACCCCGAGGATTACGTCCACCGCATCGGCCGCACCGGCCGCGCCGGGCGTCTGGGCAAGGCGTTTTCGATCTGCACCCCGGCCGATGCCAAGTTCCTTGGCCAGATCGAGGCGCTGGTAAAGCTGGAAATCCCGCGCGGCGAGGTGCCGGCAAGCGCCCTGGCCGAAGTGGCGGATCGTCCTGACCGTCCGCGCAGCAGCGAAAGCCGGGGTCCGCGCACCCGTGGCCCGCGCAGCAGCGACCGCCGGGATCGCCCGGTCAAGCCGCATGACGAAATGGCCGCGATGGAGCCGATCATCGCCGAGCCGATTCTGGTCCCGGTCGCAGAACAGGCCGAAGCCCCTGCCCCGCGCCGCGAGGACCGCCGCCGCGACGATCGCCGCGAAGCACCCCGCCGCGAAGAGCGGCGCGACGACCGCCGGGACGAGCGCGGCGAAGAGCGTCGCCGGGATGAGCGGAAAGACGACCGGGGCGACGAGCGCCGCCGCGATGACCGCCGCGACCGCGCCCCGCGCGACCATGACCGCGGCGAGCGGGTTGTCGGCATGGGCGATCACGTCCCCGATTTCATCCTGCGCAGCTTTGCGCTGAAACCATCCGCCGAGCCTGCCGATGAGGCGCCAGAGGCGCACGAAGAGGCCCGCAGCGAATGAAAAAAGCCCCGCTTCGGCGGGGCTTTTCCTTTCTTGTCCGTCGGGGTTATTCGGCACTCAACCGGCTGATGACCACCCGCACCTCGGGCTTCTTGCCGATCTCTTCCATCGCCACCTGCCGCACGATCCGCTTCAGCGCATCGTCCAGCCGGTCGTCGTCCGACAGGATCTTGCCAGAGGCCCCCTCAAGGAACTGGGTCAGCTCCGCCTCCATCGTCTCGCCCAGCGGCCGGTCGCCAAGGCCCTTGCCGGGCAGGCCGATCAGCTCGACCCAGGCCTCACCCAAAGGTTCGTTCTGTTCATCCAGAATCACCGTCACCATGGCCAGACCGTTCAGCGCCATGCGGATACGGTCACGCACCACCCCGTCCAGCGCCCCCACCAGCGCCGTGCCATCCAGATAGACCCGGCCCGTCTCGACATGTTCCACCACCTTCGGAACATCGCCGGTCAGGTCCACCATCGTGCCGTTGGTCGCAACGATGCCCGCAATCCCGGCCTCATGCGCGATGCGCACATGTTCGCGCAGATGCCGGTGCTCGCCATGCATCGGCACCAGCATGTCGGGCAAGAAGATGCGATGGGCATGTTCCAGATCAGGGCGGTTGGCATGGCCCGAAACGTGATACTTGCCGCCCGCGTCATCCACGATGTCGACACCGCGTTCGGACAGGGCATTGACGATCCGCAAGACCTCGCGTTCGTTGCCGGGAATGGTTTTCGATGAGAACAGGAAAGTGTCGCCCGGTTTCATCTCGAATCCCAGATACTTGCCACGGCTCAGGGCCGCACTGGCCGCGCGCCGCTCGCCCTGGCTGCCGGTGACCAAGAGCATCAGGTTGCGCCGGGGGATTTCCAGCGCCTCTTCGGGCGAAACATGCCGGGGAAAGCCGGTCAGCACGCCCGTTTCCTCGGCCACCGCAACCATGCGCTTCATCGCGCGGCCCAGAACGCAGATCGACCGGTCCGCCTTTCGCGCGGCCTCGGCCAGGGTTTTCAACCGCGCCACGTTCGAGGCAAAGGTCGTCGCCACCACCATACCGCCCGCGCCGGCAATCAACTCGGTCAGCGGTTCGGCCAAAGTCGCCTCGGACCGGCCCGGATGCAGCGAGAAGACGTTGGTCGAATCGCACATCATCGCCTTGACCGGCGCTTCGGCGGCGACCGCTTCCATCAGCGCATCATCCCAGCCTTCGCCCACGATCGGTGTCGGGTCGCGCTTGAAATCGCCGGTATGAAGGATCCGCCCCGCCGGCGTGTCGATCACCAGCGCGGCACTTTCCGGGATCGAATGCGACACCGGCAGGAACTGCACCTTGAAAGGTCCGATCTCCACCGTCTCGGGCCGCGCCTCAACCGTGTGGATCGCATCCTGCGGCAGGCCGGCCTCTTCGAATTTGAGCCGTCCAATGGCGGCGGTGAACTTGCGGGCATAGACCGGCTTTTTCAGCATCGGCCACAGATGCGGCAACCCGCCGATGTGATCTTCATGGGCGTGGGTGATGATGATGCCGTCGAGCCGGTCAAGGTTGTCGGCCAGCCAGGTCATGTCCGGCACGATCAGATCGACGCCCGGAGAGCTGTCCATATCGGGAAAGGCCACGCCCATGTCGACCAGCATCAGCCGTTCTTTCCCCGGACGCCCATAGCCGTAGACATAGGCATTCATGCCGATTTCGCCGGCACCCCCAAGGGGAAGATAGATCAGACGCTCACCGCTCATGGGTTTTCCTTGTTGTAATCGTTGATAAGGACGAGACCATGCATGGTCAGATCATCCTCAATGGCATGAAATAGTTCGGTCCCTTGGGCGAACAAGCTGGCAAGACCGCCGGTGGCAATCACCTTCATCGGCGCGGCCCTTTCGCGGCGGACTTCACGGGTGATTCCCTCGACAAGGCCGATGTAGCCCCAATACACGCCGGATTGCATGCAGGCCACAGTATTCGTGCCGATGGCCCGGGCAGGTTTGGACACATCGACGTGTGGCAGCGCGGCAGCGGCCATGTGCAACGCCTCAAGCGACAGGTTCACGCCGGGGGCGATGACCCCGCCCACATAGGCGCCATCATGGTCAACCACGTCAAAGGTGGTGGCGGTGCCGAAATCGACCACGATCAGGTTGCCGCCATGACGGTCAAAACCGCCGACGGTGTTCACCAGCCGGTCAGGCCCGACGGTCGTGCCCTGATCGACCCGAGGCGCCACCGGCAGCTTGCATTCCGGCTTGCCCACCACCAACGGGCGGCAGCCGAAGTACCGGTCACAAAGCACCCGCAGATTGAACACCACGCGCGGCACGGTGGACGAAATGATGGCCTCGGTAATCGTGGCTTCGGTTCTGGTCAGCGCCATCAAGCTCGACAGCCAGACGAAATACTCATCCGCCGTGCGCTTGTGATCCGTGGCGATCCGCCAGGTGGCCAGAAACCGCGCTCCGTCCCAGATGGAGAACACGGTATTGGTATTTCCGCAGTCGATGGCCAGAAGCATCCCGCCCCCCCGTATCAGAAGAAAACCTCGGCAGCCGGAATGGCCATCGGGCCGCTGGCGGTTGCAAGGATAAGGTTACCTTGTGAATCAATCGTTTCGAACACCCCGTGAAAGGTGTCCTTTCCGGTCCGCGCCCGTATCGTCTCACCAATCCTCGCCGCATGGGCCAGCCATTCGGCACGCAACGGGGCAAAGCCCTGCGCGGTGAAAAGCGCCTCCCAACGGGCATAGGCCGGGGCAAGCGCGTCCAGAAACCCCTCGGGCGTGATCCGCAGGCCGGTTTCCGACAACAAGGACACCGCCGGCAGCGCCCCCGGCTCGATCATCGACGGATCGGGATGGGCGATCAGGTTGACACCGATGCCGATGGCCAGCGCCTGGACTCCAGCCCCGGAACTGCTGGCCTCCAGCAAAATGCCCGCCACCTTGGACCCGTTGAGCAGCACATCATTCGGCCATTTCAGCGCAAAGGCCTCGGGCAGGCCGGTCAGCGACGCCATCGCCTCGCGCAGCGCCAAAGCGGCGGCGAAACTGCGCAGGGCCACCTGATCGGCGCGCTCCTTGGGAAACAGCAGCAAGGTGCCGTAGAAATTGCCGCGCGGACTGGCCCAGGCCCGCGCCCGCCGCCCCCGGCCCGCCGTCTGCTCCAGCCCCAGAAACCACGCGGGCCCCTGCAATGCAGGGGCCTCACGCAGCGCATGGGCATTGGTGCTGTCGGTCACGGGCAGCACATGCCGCCCGATCCCTTCCGGCCAGCGCTTATCCAATCAGCGCCTCGGCCGCATTCAGCGCCACAGGTTCCAGGCCGAACATGTTGACCACGCCCAGCAGCATCACCGCCGCCACCGCAACCAGCATCAGCCATTGCACCGCCGACATCCGGCTTTGCACCGGCTCTTGCTCGGCGCCGAAGTACATGAAGTAGACGATGCGCAGATAGTAGAAGGCCCCGATCACCGAAGCCACGGCCCCGGCAATCGCCAGCCAGACCATGCCCGCATCGACAGCGGCCTTCAGCACATAGAACTTCCCGAAGAAGCCCAGCATCGGCGGCACACCGGCGAGGCTGAACAACAGCACCAGCATCGCCAGCGCCTTCAGCGGCTCGGCCTTGGCGAACTGGTTCAAGGCGGAAATGTCGGTCACCGGACGGCCGTCCTTCTCCATCGACAGGATGAAGGCGAAGGTGCCAAGGTTCATGGTGACGTAGATCGCCATATAGATCAGCATCGCCTGCACGCCTTCCACCGTGCCAGCGGCCAGACCGACCAGCGCATAGCCCATATGGGCGATCG
>JALQYS010000270.1 GCA_023254015.1 Paracoccaceae bacterium | reverse complement strand
GATCTGAACCCCGATGCCAAGGTTTCCACCCTGACGCGCGGCAAGCAGCAGATGGTCGAAATCTGCAAGGCGATGCGGGTGCGCCCCGATCTGTTGATCCTGGATGAACCCACGGCTTCGCTGTCTGAACATGACAGTCAGGCGCTCTTCGCGCTGATCCGGCGGCTGACGGCGGCGGGTACGGCGATCATCTATGTCACCCACCGGATGCATGAAATCCCGCTGATCGGGCATCGTCTGTCGGTGCTGCGCGACGGCCAGTTCGTGGCCACCGTTCCCGCCGACACCCCCGAGGATCGTCTGATCGAGCTGATGACCGGCCGCAACATGGCCAAGATCTACCCGCAGCCCCGCGCCGATCTGGGCGAGGTGAAGCTGCGGCTGGACAATGTCACGCTGACCCCGCGTCAGGGGGTGGAGCCGGTGCGCGATGTGTCCCTGACCGTGCGCGCGGGCGAGATTGTCGGCATTGCCGGGCTGGTTGGCTGCGGCAAGGGCAATCTGGCGCAGGCCTGCTTTGGTCTGCACCGCGTCGCCGAAGGCACGATCGAGGTGTCGGGCCGGGCGATCCAGCCCCGTCACCCGTCGGATGCGATCAAGGCGGGCCTGTGGTATTCGCCCGCCGATCGCAAGAATGACGGGCTTGCGCTGGACCAGTCGGCCCACAAGAACATGATCCTGTCGGGCCTCAGCTTTGGCCCCTCGCGCGGCGAGTTCCTGCGCCCGCGTCGCGATGCCCGGCGGCTGGCCGAGCTGGTGCGCATGGTCGAGTTTGACGCCAACCGCATGGGCGAACCCGTTTCGCGGTTTTCGGGCGGCAACCAGCAAAAGATCCTTCTGGCCAAGGCGCTGGTGCAGGATGTCGAGGTCTATGTCTTTGACGAACCGACCGTCGGCGTCGACATCGGCGCCTGCCTGTCGATCTACCGCTGCCTTGCCACCCTGTCCGCGCGCGGCGCGGCCATCCTTCTGGTGTCGTCGAACCTGCCCGAGCTGATGGGCCTGACCCACCGCATGCTGGTGATGAGCCAGGGCCGCCTTGTCGCCGAGTTCGACCGGGCCGACTACGACGAACACAAAATCCTGGAACAGTTTTTCTGAGAGCACCCTGATGAGCGGCGACGTTTCCCTTTCGACCCGGCCTGCACAGGCCACACCCGGCTTCTGGGCGCGGATCGTGGAGAACCGCGATCTTCTGGCCTTGCCGGCGATGTTCATCATCGCCCTGCTGATCTTTTCGCTGGCCTCGGACAAGTTCCTGACCACTGGAAACCTGACCAACGTGGCGCGGCAGTCGGTCTATCTGTTGATCGTGGCCCTGGGCCAGTTGGTGGTGATGATCGGCGGCGGGCTGGACCTTTCGGTCGGCTCGAATGTGTCGCTGACCTCGGTGGCAAGTTCCATGGTCATGGCCGCGATCTTTGCCGCCAACCCCAATGACCCCTGGTTCGCGCTGTGGTCGGGGCTGGCTGTCGGCATGGCGGTGGGGCTGGCGGTGGGCCTTGTGAACGGGCTGGGCGTCACGCTTTTGGGCATCAACCCCTTCATGATGACGCTGGGCATGTCCTCGGTCGTGTTCGGGATCACGCTTTACATCGCGGGGGGCGTGCCGATCTATGGCGCTCCGCCGCTGCATGGCGAGATCTTCGGCTTTGGCAAGATCGCGGGCTTCCCGATCCCGTCGCTGGTGGCGCTGGCGCTGGTTGCCCTGGCCTGGTTCACGCTGGAGTGGACGCGCTTTGGCCGCCATCTTTATGCGGCGGGCGGCAATGGCCGCGCGGCGGAACTGTCGGGCGTGCGCACCGTTCCGGTTCGCATCATGGCCTACATGATCTGCGGCATGATGGCCTCGCTGGCTGGCCTCTTGCTGACCGCCCGCCTTGGGTCTGGCGAGGCCAATGTCGGCGCCTCATTGCCGCTGGAATCCATCGCCGCCTGTGTCATCTCGGGCGTCAGCCTGGCGGGTGGCCGTGGACGCGCCCTGGCCGTGGTGATGGGCACGCTTCTTATTCTTCTGGTGCAAAATGGCCTGAACCTCATGCAGGTTGGTGCCTATGCACAATCCATTGCGACGGGCGGGATCCTGATCTTCGCCATGGCCATCGTCCGCCGCTGAAACTCACCCACCAAGACACCTGAGGGAGGCCATCTTGAACAAGCCGATGATTACCGACAAACCGATGACGGGCCAGGAATACCTGGAAAGCCTGAACGATGGCCGCGAGGTCTGGATCTATGGCGAGCGCGTCAAGAACATCACGCAGCACCCGGCCTTCCGCAACTCGGCCCGGATGATCGCCCGCGTCTACGACGCGATGCACGACCCCAAGACGCGCGACATCATCACCGCCCCCACCGAAAACGGCGGCCGCACCCACCGCTACTTCCTTGCGCCGAAAACGGTTGAAGATCAGGTCGCCTCGCGCGATTCAATCGCCGAAACCCAGCGCGTGACCTATGGCTGGATGGGCCGTTCGCCCGACTACAAGGGCAGCTTCCTGGCGACGCTTGGCGCCAACGCCGCCTTCTATCGCGGCTATGAGGAAAATGCGAAGCGTTGGTATCGCAAGGCGCAAGAGCGCACCGCCTATATCAACCACGCCATCATGAACCCGCCGGTTGACCGCAACAAATCGTCGGCCGACAGCTCGGATGTCTATATCCGCGTGGTCAAGGAAAACGACGCCGGCATCTTCGTGTCGGGCGCGAAGGTGGTGGCCACCAACTCGGCCCTGACCAACTACACCTTCGTCGCCCATGCCGGCCAGATTCCGATCAAGGACCCGGCCTATGCGCCCGTGTTCATCGTTCCGACCAACGCGCCGCAACTGGTGGTGCTGGACGAAGGCGAGCGCGAAGGCCTGTTTGCCTTTGACCCCGACCCGGCCAAAGGCCCGCCCGGCGATGGCCGCAACCCGCACAACAAACTGGTGTTCGACCGCAGCAGTGGCCG
>JALQYS010000151.1 GCA_023254015.1 Paracoccaceae bacterium | reverse complement strand
AGGGCAAATTCGGGGTTTGCGAAGGCGAGCGTCAGTGTTTCCGGGCTGGGCCGCGCGACGGTGAAAGACGGTTCGGCCAGGCAATCGCCGGTCCCTGCCCCGGAGTTCCGTGTCAGCTTGCCAGGCGTGCCGTTTTCGACGGAAAAGACATAGTCACAGATCGCAAAGCCAAGGGCGCCCCAGTTGCTGGCGTTGTATTTCAGCTCTCCCACCGCGTCGATCACCGTCATTTCAAACTGGATCTCGCCGCCCTGGCCATCGCTATAGCCACCGGCCCAATAGCCCCGGATGTCCGGAGCGGTCTGGGCAAGGGCGGGCGACGCAAATGTCGCCGCCACAAGGCAGGATTTCAAAATATCCATCATTTTCATTGACATACCTTCCAGATGCTTTGCGCGGCAGATGCGCCGGCAGACCTGACGGTGTCAAGGATCAAAACATCTGCGTGGGTCCGTGGCTGAACGGCGACAAGGTTTGACCGGGCACGCGCACAAAATGGCAGATCGTCCCCCATCTGCACGCCTCCTGCCGCCGCATCGCGCGCAAAGGCTGCTCAGGTCTGGGCACCCATGCTCAGGCGCAGGCAACGCTCCAGCCGTTCGGCCCAGTCGGCAACGCCCTGCGCGGTGGAGATCAGGTCGTGCCTCACCTCGATCAGCAAGGCGGGCAGACCCCGGGCATCGCCATGCACCGGCACGGTGTAATCATCATGGTCGATGCGGTAGGGCTCGTTGTCGCCAATCACCAGCCCGCTCTCTTGCGCCAGGGCCCCGATCAGCCGACCTGCAAATTCGGTCGCCCCAGCGTAAAAGATACCCGCATGCCAGGGCCGGGGCAAGCCCTTGTAGACGGGGGTATAGCTGTGCACGCCCACCACGAAGGTCGGCTTGCCCGCTGCGCTGCGCAGGTCAAGACGGCGGCTGACGGCCGATTGGAACGGGTGAAACAGGGTCTCCAGCCGCTCGGCCCGGTCGGTCGCGGCAAGGCCACGGTTCCCGGGAATGGCCGTCGTCTCGCTGATTTCCGGCATCAGCGACGGGTTGTCCAGCGGCCGGTTGCAATCCACCACCAGCCGCGAATAGCCGGTGTGGAACAGCGCCGCATCCAGCCGCGCCGAAAGATCGCGCGCCAGGGCCAGCGCGCCGATATCCCAGCCGATGTGGCGCATCCGTTCCGATTTCGGCAGGCCAAGATGGGCCAGCCGCCGGGGAATGCGCGGCAAGGCGTGTTCGCACAGCAAAAGCACGTCTGACGCGCCGTCGGGGTTGAGGACGCCATAGGGCGGCGGCTCGTCAAGGTCGAGCAAGGGCGGCGGGGCAATGTCGGGCTGTGTCGGCATCAGTAAACCCCGGCATAACGGCGGCAAAGCGCGGCATCATCCAGACCCGAGACGATGTCCAGTTCCTTCAGGCGCATCCCCTTCCAGCAGTCAAGGAAGGTGGGCGGCATCCAGCCGCAGACCACAGGGTCGGCCTCCAGCGCGGCCAGCGCCTCGGTCAGGCTGGTGGGCAGACGGTGGATGCCCAGGCGGGCGCGGTCTGCGGCCGACATCTCTTCGGGGTCGCCCTTGATGATCGGCGGGGTTTCAAGCCCCGCCTTCAGCCCCTCGATCCCGGCGCGGATCAGCATGGCCAGCGACAGATGCGGGCTTGCGGTGGCGTCGGCGGCACGGAACTCCATGTTGAAGGCGAGCGAGGGGTCGTAACCGGGGCGCTCGGAGGTCGGGCAGATCCGCAAGGTGGCTTCGCGGTCCTTTTCGCCCAGGGTCGTCCACGAGGCAGCCCAGTGAT
>JALQYS010000014.1 GCA_023254015.1 Paracoccaceae bacterium | reverse complement strand
AGGGCGTATTTCGTGGCGAAATCAAAGTCGCGCTGGTCATGCGCCGGGCAGCCGAAAATCGCGCCGGTGCCGTAGTCCATCAGGATGAAATTGGCGATCCAGACCGGCAGTTCCCAATTGGGGTCCAGCGGATGCTTGACGCGGATCCCTGTGTCATAGCCGATCTTCTCGGCCGTCTCGATCTCTTCGGCGCTGGTGCCGCCCTTGCGGCATTCGGCGACAAAGGTCGCAACCTTGGGGTCGCCCTCCAGCGCCTTGGCCAAGGGGTGATCGGGCGAGATGGCAGCAAAGCTGGCGCCCATCAGCGTGTCGGGGCGTGTGGTGTAAACCTCAAGCTTTTCGAAACCGGCAGGCGCACCCACGGTGTCAAAGGCAAATTGCAGCCCGCGCGACTGGCCGATCCAGTTGGCCTGCATCAGGCGCACCTTTTCCGGCCAGTTTGTCAGCCCGTCCAGGGCAGTGAGCAATTCCTCGGAATAGTCGGAAATCTTGAAGAACCACTGCGTCAGTTCGCGCCGTTCCACCGCCGCGCCGGACCGCCAGCCCTTGCCGTCGATCACCTGTTCATTGGCCAGAACGGTCATGTCGACCGGGTCCCAGTTCACGACGGCGGCCTTGCGATAGACGAGGCCCGCTTCCATCATGTCGATGAACATGGCCTGCTGCTGACCGTAGTATTCCGGGTCGCAGGTGGCAAATTCGCGCGACCAGTCGATGGACAGGCCCAAGGGCTTCATCTGCGCGCGCATGTCGGCGATGTTGCCATAGGTCCATTCCTTGGGGTGGCCGCCGCGTTCCATCGCAGCGTTTTCGGCGGGCATCCCGAAGGCGTCCCAGCCCATCGGGTGCAGCACGCTGAACCCCTGCGCCATCTTGTAGCGCGCCACCACGTCGCCCATGGTGTAGTTGCGCACATGGCCCATGTGGATGCGCCCCGAGGGGTAGGGGAACATCTCCAGCACATAATACTTGGGCTTTGCCGGATCGCGCCGCGCGGTAAAGGCACCGGCCTCATCCCAGGCGGCTTGCCATTTCGGTTCGATGGTGCTGGGTTCGTAGCGCGACATGTCTGGCCTCAATACTTTGCCCGGCGGGATTACACCGCCACGGGGTCAAAGGTCCAGACGGATTGAGCGGGCTTACAGCTTGCCGTCCTGCACACGCAGCTGGCGGGCGCGGGTCAGGATGGCATCTTCCACCGCGTGCACGGTGGCCGGATCGACCGCCCCACCGCCCCGCGTCTGCAATGACAGCTTCAGACTGCGCGCGTCCAGCGCCGGGTCCTGCACCAGAACCGTCGCGCGATAGGCGCGGCCCCCGCCCGGAGGCGTGCCATAGCCCGTGACAATCACGCCCGAGAAGGGGTCAACCGATTCGATGGGCAGGAAGTTCAGCACCTCAAGGCTGGCCGCCCAGATATAGCGGTTGACCTCAAGCGTCGTGTTCGCATCCGCACCGCCGCCGAACAGATCACGCAGCGTGGTTTTGGTGGACTTGCGGTAATAGGCCTCACGCCCTGTCCAGCGCGGCCCGGGATTCTCGGTCGGCTTGAACTTGGCTGCGCCGCCATTGCCGCCAAACCAGTTGCTGCTGCCGATGCCGCCGCCGCAGGCCGACAGGCTGGTGACGGCAAGCACGAGAAAGGCGGTGCGGGCAAGGCGAGCAATGGTCATTCGGACCCCCAGGGACGATCTTGCCCCGTTGTTAGCCGAGGGGGGCAGGTGGAACAAGGCTTTTCGCCCGCGCGGGCGTGGCGGGCCGGGGGCGCATTGCAGGGGGCGGGGGGTGACTGTGACATTGCTGCACCATCGCCCTGCTTCTTCCCCGCCGGGACGTGCTCTGCATTGCAATCGCGGGTTCAAGCGGCGAGATATGCTCCATACCCAATTCGGATTCCCCTGAGTTGGGCCGCACCTTTGACACAAGAGGGAAAACGATGAAAAAGGTTCTTCTCGCGACCACCGCAGTTGCTCTGTCGGCTGGCGTCGCTTACGCCGAAGTCTCGATCTCGGGCAACGCCCGTATGGGCCTGCAGTACACCGACACTCCGGTTGGTACCGCTGCCAAGACGACCATCGAAAAGCGTATGACCGTTGATATCAACGCGACCACTGAGTCCTCGTCGGGCATCACCTTCGGCGCCACCATGCGTCTGCGCTCGGAAGAGAACATCGCGACCTTCGCCGCTGGCGCCCGTGTGTTCCTGCAGACCTCGGGATTCGAGCTGGCCATGGGCAACATCAACGGCGCGATCGAATCGATGCCGGGCCTCTATGACCCGTCCGTTGGGCTGACCGGCCTGGGCTGGGGCGGTCTGGTGACCAACACCGCTGGCGACGGCTACTGGGGCTGGGACGCTTACTCGTCGACCGGCAACGGTGCTGAAGGCGTTGAAGTCACCTACACCGCTGGTGCCTTCACCGGTCACCTG
>JALQYS010000614.1 GCA_023254015.1 Paracoccaceae bacterium | reverse complement strand
TCGCCTGATGGGGGCCGAAGAGGTGATGACGAACACGCTGCATGGTCAGGGCATTGCCCGTCCGGGCGCGCGGATCGTGGTGGACGGCTACGCCCCCGACGGCACGCCTGAGGCGATCTATGTGCAGGATGCGCCGGGCTTCACGCTGTCGGTTCAATGGCATCCGGAGTGGAACGCGGCAAGCGATCCGGTGTCGCGGCCGTTGTTCACGGCCTTCGGGCAGGCGGTGCGGGATTGGGCAGCCCGGGCCTCTTGAGGCCAAAATGCCCTCTGACCTCAGCGGCTCGGTCGTGCGGGATGCCGGGCGTCTGGTAACCGCTTGATGCGCTTTGCGGCAAGGTCGGCCTATGGGACCGGCCTTGCCGCGCAAGTGCTCAGTTCGTCGGGCAGGCGCCGTTCACCAGAGCGACGGAACAGGCGACAACCGTCGCTGCCGCCGGTGCCGGCGCTGCGGCTGTTGCCGCGGGGGCAGAGGGGGTGGCGCTGGGTGTTGTGGCCGCGACGCTGCTTGCCGGCGCGGTGGCGGCCGGGGCCACGGCGGGCGCCGCATTGGTAATGACCGGCGCCGGCATCACGGCCGGTTTCGGCACGATGATGGCAGGGGCCGCGGCCGGCGTGACCGCCGGCTTCGGCGCGGCCTTTTTCGGCGGCGGCGGCAGGTTCAACCCCTTGGGCATCGAGCCGTCGGCGTTCAGCACTACCACCTTCGTGCCATTCGGCACCCGGTCGAACAGATCCATCACGTCCTGATTGATCATCCGGATGCAGCCCGACGAGGCATTCTTGCCGATCGACTGCCATTCCGGCGTGCCATGGATGCGATAGCCGTAGTCCACGCCATTCGTTGTCAGATAAAGCGCCCGCGCGCCCAGCGGGTTGGTGGGCCCACCGGGCTGGCCTTTCTCCCACTTGGCCAGTTCCGGCTTGCGCGCGATCATCTCTTTCGGCGGGGTCCAAGTGGGCCAGGTCTTGCGTTCGGTGATCAGCGCCTCTCCCGACCACTGAAATCCCGCCTTGCCAACGGCGATGCCATAGCGCACCGCCCGGCCCTTGCCGGTGACAAGGTAAAGATGCTTGGCCGAGGGGTTGATGATGATGGTGCCCACCGGCTGGTCGGTCTCATAGGCAACGGTCTGGCGCTGGTACTCCTGCGGAACCTTCTCGACCGGCACGGCGGGCACGTTGAACTGCGGGTCGGCCTTGGCGGAATAGACGCCCTCGATCAGCTTGGCCTCTTTCGGCAGATCGCCGGTCCGCACGGCCGAGGAACTCGCCGTGGTGCTTGTGACGGAAGGATCGGTGACACAGGCGGCCAGCGACAAGGACAGTGCCGTGGCGGCAAAGAGGCGGAAAGCAATGTGCGACATCTATGGTTCCAGAGGATTCATGGCCGATTCCGGGCCGCTGTGGACCGCAGGTTGAGTTTACGCTTAGCCGAGGAGCCTTGTCGCGTCAAAGCCCCCCGGCCTCACGCAATGGTGAACGGGGCAAGGAAGCTGTGGACAAGTCCTAAAGCGTGGTGCGCAGGTGCCACAGCTCGGGAAAGAGCTCCACCTCCAGCATGCGCCGCAGGTAATTGACCCCCGACGTGCCGCCGGTGCCGCGCTTGAACCCGATCACCCGCTCCACCGTGGTGACATGGTTGAAGCGCCAGCGACGGAAGTAATCCTCGAAGTCCACGAGCTTTTCGGCCAGCTCATAGGCCTCCCAGTGCCGCTGCGGATCGCGGTAGACGGTTTCCCACACCGCGCGCACGCCGTCATGCGCCACCCAGGGCTGACGCAGGTCGCGGCCCAGAACCTCGGCCGGAACCGGCAGCCCGGCACGGGCAAGATGGCGCAGCGCCTCGTCATAAAGCGAGGGGCGCGCCAGCTCTGCCTCAAGCTTCGCGGTCAGATCGGCGCGGTGGGCGTGGGGCTTCAGCATGGCCAGGTTGCGGTTGCCGACGGCATATTCGATCAGCCGGTATTGCCAGGACTGAAAGCCCGAGGATTGCCCCAGGCCCGCACGGAAGGTGGTGTAATCGCTGGGGGTCATGGTGCGCAGCACGTCCCAGGCATTGTTCAGCTGCTCGAAGATGCGGCTGATCCGCGCCAGCATCTTGAAGGCTTCGCGCGCGCGGTCTTCGGCCACGGCGCGGCGGGCGGCGTCCAGCTCGTGCAGCGCCAGCCGCATCCACAGCTCCGACGTCTGGTGCTGGATGATGAACAGCATCTCGTCATGCGCGCCAGTCAACAGGCGCTGGCTGTCCAGGATGCGGTCAATCTGCAGGTAGTCGCCATAGGACATACGGTCGTCGAATGACATCTGCGCGCCGTCTTTGGCGGGATCATAGGTGGTCATGGGGGCTCTCCGTTTGATGAAAGGGATGGGGCGTCAGGCGACGCGGGCCATCCGGTTCAGCACGGAAAGATTGCCAAGGGTCCGCCACAGGCAAGTCCATCCCGAGGGGCGGCAAAGGGGCAGGGCTGTGGCCTTCCTCTTGGTCAAAATACTCCCGCCGGAGGCACCCGGCCGGTCCTTCGGAGCCTCCGGCGGGAGTATTTGAGCCAAGAGGAAGCGCATACCCTCAGGTCACCTTTTTGCGGGTCTTGAATTCGGGGGTATTCCAGAGCGACTTTGCCATGATTTCGGCCAGCACGTCCACGGCTTTGGCAACATCGGCGTCCGAGGTGTAAAGGGGCGTGAAGCCGAAACGGATGATGTCGGGCGCGCGGAAGTCACCGATCACGCCATGGGCGATCAGCGCCTGCATGATGGCATAGCCCTCGGGGTGGCGGAAGGACACTTGCGAGCCGCGCATCGCGTGGTCGCGCGGGGTGGCCAGCGTCAGGGTCGGGCAGGCGGCCTCGACGCCCTTGATGAAAGCGTCGGTCAGCGCGAGCGAGCGGGCGCGCAAGGCGGCCATGTCGACCTTGTCCCAGATGTCGAGCGAAGCCTCCAGTGCCGCAAGTTGCAGGATGGGCGGTGTGCCGACGCGCATGCGCTCGGCCCCGCGGGCGGGGCGGTAGTCGAGGTCAAAGGCAAAGGGGGCGTCATGGCCCTGCCAGCCCGAGAGCGCCGGGCGGGCGGCGGCCTGATGGCGAGGCGCGACATAGATGAAGGCCGGGCCGCCGGGGCCGGAGTTGAGGTATTTGTAGGTGCAGCCGCAGGCGAAATCGGCGCCGCATTTGGCCAGCTCCACCGGGAAGGCGCCGGCGGAATGGGCAAGATCCCAGATGGTCAGCGCGCCTTTTTCATGGGCGCGGGCGGTGATGGCGGCCATGTCATGCTTGCGCCCAGTGCGGTAATCGACCTCGGTGATCATCGTCACCGCCACGGTTTCGTCGATCGCGTCCAGCACCTCTTCAGGGGCAACGACCCGCAGCTCGTAGCCTTCGCCCAGGGTCTTGCACAGGCCCTGCGCCATATACAGGTCGGACGGGAAGTTGCCGCTGTCCGACAGGATCACCTTGCGCGGCTTGTTCATTTCCAAAGCCGAGGCCAGCGCCTGATAGACCTTGATCGACAGGGTGTCGCCCATCGCCACGCTGTCGGGTTCAGCCCCGATCAGCCGGGCGATGCGGTTGCCGACATCCATCGGCTTGTCCATCCAGCCGGCCTTGTTCCAGCCGGTAATCAGCATCTCGCCCCATTCATCCTTGACGGTGCGCGCAACCCGCTCGACGGCG
>JALQYS010000610.1 GCA_023254015.1 Paracoccaceae bacterium | reverse complement strand
CCCGGCACCTATGCCACCACGATCACAAGGCCTGATCTGTTCCGGTCCTACCTGACGCAGCAGATTGCGCTTTTGATGGAAAACCACGGCGTCATGGTGCAGATCGGCCCTTCGGCCACGCCCGTGCCGGTGCATTTCGCGCTGGCCGGCAACCCCGCTATCGCCATGCCGCAAGAGGGCGTGCTGGAGTTCTCGCTGCGCGATGTGTTCGACGTGCCGGATCTGGCGACGACAAATGATGACATCGTGAACGGCACCCGCACCTTCAATGACGACGGGTCCATGCCGTTGGCCCCCTTCACGGCGCAACGCGTGGATTATTCGCTGGCGCGGCTGTCGCATTACACGGCAACGGATGCAGCGCATTTCCAGAACCATGTGCTCTTTACCAACTATCAGTTCTACGTCGATGAGTTCGAAGCCTTTGCCCGCGCGGCGCTGGCCGACAAATCGCAGGGCTATACGGGCTTCGTTGCCACCGGAAATCAGGAAATCACCACCCCGGACGGGGTGATCGTGCAGCCGGGCAAACTGCCGCAGATGCCGACCTATCACCTGAAGCGGGCCGATGGGCAGGGCATCACGCTGGTCAATATCGGCGTCGGCCCGTCGAATGCGAAAACCGCGACCGACCACATCGCCGTGCTGCGCCCGCATGCCTGGCTGATGGTCGGTCATTGCGCCGGACTGCGCAACAGCCAGTCCTTGGGCGATTTCGTGCTGGCCCATGCCTATCTGCGCGAAGACCATGTGCTGGATGACGACCTGCCGGTCTGGGTGCCGATCCCGGCGCTGGCGGAAATCCAGATCGCGCTGGAAGAAGCGGTCGCCGAGGTCACCCAGCTGAAAGGGTATGAGCTGAAGCGGATCATGCGCACGGGCACCGTCGCCACGATTGACAACCGCAACTGGGAGTTGCGCGACCAGTCCGGTCCGGTGCGGCGTCTCAGCCAGTCGCGCGCCATCGCACTGGACATGGAAAGCGCCACGATCGCCGCGAACGGCTTTCGGTTCCGTGTGCCTTACGGCACGCTCCTGTGTGTGTCGGACAAGCCCTTGCATGGCGAGTTGAAGCTGCCCGGCATGGCCAGCGACTTTTACAAGACCCAGGTCAGCCGCCATCTGCAGATCGGTATCCGCGCGATGGAACGGTTGCGGGAAATGCCGGTTGCCCGCATCCACAGCCGCAAACTGCGGAGTTTCGAGGAAACGGCCTTCCTTTGACGCCGTGTTCCCATTGAAAAGCGGAATTTTGGGGCAATTCTGCTTGCACTGGCCGCCTGAAACATGGAAAGCCAATCCGTCGCCGCAAGGCAGGTTCCGACAGGGTTTGCCCCCTGTCCAAATCGAAGGAATGACAAGATGACCAAACCGATGACCAAGACGCAACTTGTGGCCGCCATTGCCGACGCCATGGGTGCCGACAAGAAAACCGCCGGTGCCGCGCTGGATGCCATCGCCGAAGTGGTGGCACGCGAAGTTGCTGCGGGTGGTGCGGTCACGCTGCCGGGTCTTGGCAAGGTGGTCTGCCGCGAGCGCGCCGAACGCATGGTGCGCAACCCTGCCACGAACGAGATGGTCAAGAAGCCGGCCGACAAGCAGGTGAAATTCTCGATCGCCAAGGCGCTGAAGGACAGCGTCAACGCCTGATCGACAGGCCGGACGAAATGGAAAAAGGGCCGCCTCAGGGCGGCCCTTTTTTGCTGACAGGATCGGGGGCTTCTATCTGGTCAGATTCCCGGCTCAGGCAAAGCCCCCCGCCCCCCCTGACGCTGCGTGGCGTCAGGGTTTCCGCTCGGTGGGCAACAGCGACCAGCCAAGCCGGGCATCGACAACGCCCCACAGCCCCTTGCGCGCGAAAAGCATCGTCAGGATGGCCAAAGCGCCTAGAATGACAAGATAGACCGCCCCGATGTCGGCCAGCATCTCACGCAGGATGAAATAGATCAGCGTGCCGATGATCGCGCCTTCCAACTTGCCGATCCCGCCGATCACGACGGCAAAGATCACCATCACGCTCCAATCGTTCAGGCTGAAGGCCGCCGTGGGCGAGATGCGCAGCTTTTGCAGAAAGATGACGGCACCCAGCCCGCCCGCCAGTCCGCCCACCAGCACATAGGTGAAAAACCGCGTGCGCCAGATGTCGATGCCAAGCGAAGCCGCCGCAAGCCCGTTATCGCGCACCGCCATCAGGGCAAGCCCCGCGCGTGACCGCAACAGCGCGAAGACGCCGAACAGCGTGGCAAGGCTGAGGCCCGCGACAAGCCAGAAGATGACGGCCTCACGCAGTTCCTTTTCCGCCGCGATGGCCTTGACCGCCCCGGCCGGCAGCGACATGCCGGCCCCGCCGCCCATCGCCGGGATCATGGCAAAGATCAGCATGACGGTTTCGGCGGCAACCCAGGTGCCGACCGCAAAATAAGCCCCGTCCAGCCGGAACAGCAGCGGGGCAAACAACGCCGCCAGCGCCCCTGCCCCGACGATGGAGAGGGCAATCGCCAGATAGGGGGAAACCCCGTAATGGCCGCAGAGGACAAAAAGCACATAGCCCCCCAACCCGACGAACGCCTGTTGCCCGACCGACAGCAGGCCCGCATAGCCGGCCAGAAGATTCCACAGCACGGCGAGGGCAAGAAAGCTGAGCACTTCGCTTAGAAGGCGCAGTTCGGCCCGACCGGCCCAGAAGGGGGCGCTGGCAACCGCCAGCACCAGGGCGGCGGCAAGCAGCCAGCGCCAGTCCGGGCGGCGCGGGGCGGAGGAGGCAGGGATCGGGGTCATGGGGGGCTCCGCTTCAGGCCGTCTTGGGGAACAGACCGCGGGGGCGGACTGCGAGGATGAGGAAGAACACGATATGGCCGGCCAGCACCTGCACCTGCGGCGAGATCTGCGCGCCCAGCGATTGCGCGACGCCCAGGATCAACCCGCCCGCCAGCGTGCCCCAAAAGCTGCCTAGGCCCCCGATGATCACCGCCTCAAACCCGAAAAGCAGCCGGGCCGGGCCCGAGAACGGGTCAAAGTTGGACCGCATGGCCAGAAAGACACCCGCAATCGCCACCGTGGCAAAGCACAGCGCCATGGCAAGACCAAAGACATGCGGCGTGCGTACGCCCATTGCCGTGGCCATTTGCGGGTCGTCGGAGGTGGCGCGGAACGCCCGGCCAAGCCTGGTTCTGGCGAAGATGAATTCCAGCCCCGCGATCAAGGCCACCGCAACCGCCAGCGTCAGAAGCGGCAGCACGCCAAGATTGATCCCGCCAAACCCGATGCTGGCGGTTTCGATCGCCCCCGCCGGCAGCCGCAGGGCATTGGTCGAGAACGCCGTCAGAAGGCCATTCTGGACGATCACGGCCATGCCGAAAGTCACCAGAAGCGGCGGCAGGATGTCGTCTCCGATGGTCCGCGTCAGGACATGGCGTTGCAGCACATAGCCAAGGCCGGCCATCAACGGCACGACGATGACAAGGGCGGCCAGCGGGTGCAGGCCTGTCAGGGTCAGCACCATATGGGCCAGATAGGCCGCCAGCACGATGAAATCACCATGCGCGATGTTGACCAGTCGCATGACACCAAAGATCAGCGACAGGCCCACGGCGAAGATCGTGTAAAGGCCCCCCAAGAGCAGGCCTTGAAAAATCGGATCAAGAAGGCTTGCCATGGTCACTCTCCGAAATAGGCGGCGGTGATGTCGTGTTTGGAAACGCTGTGCGACGAGGCGTGCAGCACTTTGCGGCCCTCACGCAGGCAAATCAGCGTTTGCGAGGATTTGCGCGCGCGCTCGATGTCCTGTTCGACCAGAACGGCGCTGATGCCCGATCCGATGATGTCGGGCAGGGCGGCGTAGACGTCATTGATGACAACCGGCGCCAGACCCAGCGAGATTTCGTCGAAAAGGATCAGGTCGGGATTGGCCAGCAGCGCCCGCCCGATGGCCACCATCTGTTGCTGCCCACCCGACAGCGACAGTGCCGGAAGGTTACGCTTTTCCTTCAGGATCGGGAAAAGGCCATAAAGCCTTGAAAGATCCCAATGGCCCTTGCGCCCATGTTCGGCCGCAAAGCGCAGGTTCTCTTCGACCGAGAGCGAGCGGAACAGACGTCGCCCCTCGGGCACCAGCGCCAGCCCCATTTTCGCCAGCTGGTCAGAGGGGGTGTTGCCGATGGGCGCGCCCTTGAAGGCGACCATTTTCTCCTGACGGGGCAAAAGCCCCATGATGGCGCGGAAAAGTGTGGTCTTGCCCGCACCATTGGCCCCGACAAGCCCAAGAACCTGACCGCGCGGCAGATCGAAGGACACATCGAAAAGGGCCTGAAAATCTCCATAGCCGGACGAAAGACGGTCGACGGACAAAAGGATGTCAGACATGGGCCGTCTCCGGTTCAAGGCCAAGGTAGATGGCAGAGACTTCGGGGCTTTGCATGATGGCCTCGGGCTCGCCCTCGGCGATCTTCTGGCCGAAATCCAGCACCATGACCCGGTCGACGACACGCAGAAGGGCGTGCAGGACATGCTCGATCCAGATGATCGTCACGCCCGACGCCTTGATCGACAGGATCAGGTCGATCAGTTCGGTGCATTCGGCATCGGTCAGGCCGCCGGCGATCTCGTCCAGCAGCAAGAGCCTGGGCGCGGTGGCGATGGCGCGGGTCAGCTCCAGCCGCTTGCGGTCAAGAAGGCCAAGCTCCCCCGCCCGTTTTGTCGCCTTGGACAGAAGCCCGGTGCTGCGCAGGGCCTCCATGGCGAAGGGGCGCGCGGCGGCCTCTGACAGGTTCTGGCCGAAGGTAGCGGCGACAAGGGCATTTTCGAACACGGTCAGGCCGCCAAAGGGCTGGGGCACCTGAAAGGACCGGGCGATGCCCAGGGCCGAACGGGCACGGGCGCCGGCGGCGGTGATGTACTGCCCGACAAGCCGCACCGTTCCGCCATCGGCGCGCACCGTGCCGGTCAGCAGGTTGAACAGCGTCGTCTTGCCCGCCCCGTTCGGCCCGATGATTCCCATGGCAGCGCCTGACGGCAGGGCAAAGCTCACATCGCGTGTGACCTGGACTGCCCCGTAATTCTTCTTCAGCCCCGTGGCTTCGATGGCGAAGGCCGACCGATCCATCCCGCTCTCCCTGCTGCCCCCCGACCGGAGGCCCCCTGACCGGAGGCCTCCCGCCTCGATCACCTCAATCCTTAGGTGCGCAATGCACTAATGGCAAGATAATATATTTTGCGTTGCATTATCTATCAGAATTGGGCAGTGTCATGTCAGGAAGAGATGGGGAGTGAGATCATGGCGAATCCCGCTGAGAAGTTTGATTTCGATGTCATCCAGATCGGCTATGGCCCGGTCAGCAAGGCATCGGCCTTGTTTCTGGAGCGTCAGGGCTGGCGCGTTGGCGTGTTCGAGCGGTGGGAAGAGGTCTATCCCCTGCCCCGCGCCGTCTGCATCGACCACGAGCTTTACCGTGTGCTGCATGCCGCGGGCCTTGGCGATGTGGCCAACCGTGTCTGCAACGATGCGCCGACCTATCGCTGGTTCAACGCCGACTGGAAAGAGCTTCTGGCCATCGACTGGGCGGCGGGGTCGATCTCGGGCGGGTCAGAGGTGAACTTCATTCACCAGCCCAGCTTTGAATGGGCCATGGACGAACGCATCAAGGCCAGCCCGCGCGTCGCGCTGAACTTCCACTCCGAGGCCATCGCGGTCGTGCAGGACAAGGACCGCGTCACCGTCACCATCCGCGACACCAAGACAGGTGCAACGCGCGACTACACGGCGCGCTACCTGATCGGCATCGACGGGGCCAACAGCTTTGTGCGCGAAAGCCTGGGCATCAAGCGCACCGATCTGGGCTTTGAGGCCGACTGGCTGGTGATCGACTTTGCCCTGAGTGGCGGCCTGACCGCCCGCGATCTGGGTATTCCGGAATGCGGCCAGTACGCCAACCCCGTCCGCCCGACCACCATCGTTCCCGGCGGGGTCGAGTCCGACGGGCGCGTCCTGCGCCGTTGGGAATTCATGCGCCTGCCGCATGAGACCAAGGAAGAAATGGTCAAGGAAGAAAAGGTCTGGGAGCTGCTGAATGCCTGGATCAAGCCCGATCAGGGCGAGTTGATCCGCCACGCGCTTTACTCCTTCCGCAGCCTTGTGGCCGAAACCTTCCAGAAAGACCGCATCTTCCTGGCGGGCGATGCCGCCCATGTCATGCCGCCCTTCATGGGCCAGGGCATGTGCGCCGGTCTGCGCGACGTGTGGAACCTGTCTTGGAAGCTTGACCTCGTGCTGCGCGGCAAGGCCGATGCCTCGCTCTTGCAAACCTACACGCCGGAACGCGCACCGCATGTGACCGACATCATCAAGATTTCGATGTTCCTTGGCTCGATCATCTGCATGCCCGACCCCGAAGAGGCCCGCAAACGCGACGAGATGTTCCTGAGCGGCAGCGCCCCCAAGCCGGCCCCCTTCCCGATCCTGACCGACGGGATGCTGGAGCGGGATGGGCAGGGCCAGGTGATCGCCCCGGCCGGCGAGCTTTCCTGTGCGGGCACGGTCCGTCTGGGCGGCCGCACCGGGCGCTATGACAGCTTTGTGCCCGGCGGCACGTTCACGCTGGTCTTGCAGGACGGATTTGACGTTTCTTCGCAGGCGCAACGCATCTGCGGCGATCACGGGATCAGCATTGTCACCATCGCCGACCGCCGCACGGCGACCGACACCCAGATCGGTGACACGCAGGGCCAGTTTGGCCGCTTCATGGCCGAACACGCCGTGGGTGCCATGCTGGTTCGGCCTGACTTCTATCTGTTCGGCGGGGCAAAAGACAGCGCCGGGCTTGACCGTGTGTTGGGAGACTTTGTGCGGCAGGCGCAGGCCTATCGCATCGAAGTCGGGGCCAAGGAAACCGTCACCGCCTGAACCGGGCGGTTGGCACGTCAACAGGGAGGATTACCATGAACAACCGGGATTACACCCGCCGCACGATCCTGCGTACCGGTTTGATGGCCGGGTCAGCGGTCGCGCTTCCCGGCCTGCTAAGCCGTCGCGCCTTTGCGCAGTCGGACACCATCCGCATCGGCTTTGTCTCGCCGCAGACCGGGCCCGTGGCGGCCTTTGGCGCGTCGGATGACTATGTGCTGGCGCAGGTGCGCGAGGCCATCGGCGCCGGCATCGAGATCAACGGGATCACCTATCCCGTTGAAATCATCGTCAAGGACACGCAATCCAGCGCGAACCGCGCCTCGGAAGTGGCCAATGAGCTGATGCTGGATGACGAGGTCGATCTGATGCTCGCCTCCTCCACCGCCGACACGACGAACCCCGTCGCTGACCAGTGCGAGTTGAACGAGATGCCCTGCATTTCGACCGACACCCCGTGGGACGGCCATTTCTTTGGCCGCGGCGGCGATCCGGCCGTGGGTTTCGACTGGACCTATCACTTCTTCTGGGGGGCCGGTCAGGTTGTCGACAGCTACACCTCGCTTTGGGACCAGCTTTCGACGAACAAGAAGGTGGGCGTCCTGTGGTCAAACGACAGCGACGGCGTGCCCTTGTCGAACGCCACCACCGGCCTGCCGCCGCTGTTCGCGGCCAAGGGTTATGAGGTGATCGACGCGGGCTTTCACCAGCCCCTTGCCGATGACTTCTCGGCCCAGATCGCGATGTTGAAGGATGCGGGCGTCGAGATTGTCTCGGGCGTGTTCCTGCCGCCCGATTTCACCACCTTCTGGACCCAGGCCGCGCAGCAGGGCTTCCGCCCCAAGGCAGTAACGGTCGCCAAGGCGCTGCTTTTCCCCTCGGCGGTTGAATCGCTGGGGCAGAATGGCAATGGCGTGTCGTCCGAAGTCTGGTGGTCGCCGAACCACCCCTACAAGTCGGGCCTGACCGGCATCAGCTCGGCCGACCTTGCCAAAGGGTATGAGGCCGCCAGCGGGCAGCAGTGGATCCAGCCCACCGGCTACAAGCATGCCCTTCTGGAGGTTGCGATCGACGTTCTGAAACGCTCGGGCAACCCCAAGGACAAGGGCGCGGTGCGCGATGCCATCCTTGCGACGGACTACCAGTCGATCGTCGGTCCGGTGTCGTGGAAGAACGGGCCGGTGAAGAACGCCTGCCAGACGCCGCTGGTTGGCGGCCAATGGGTGGCGCGCGGCGACGGCAAGTTCGACATCGTGGTCTGCGAGAACAAGACCGCGCCGGAGATTCCGGTGCAACAGCCCTTCGCGGCGCTGTGACAAGCCGGGCGCCGGTTGATCCGGCGCCCTGTTCCCTCAGGCCGTTTCGTGGGCCTTCACGACATCCGACTTGATCAGGATCCGCGTGGTCTTTTCCAGATGCCGCCGGATCGCATCGGTCGCGCGGGGCACATCGCGGGCAACCGCCGCTTCTGCCAGTTCCCGATGTTCGCCCACAAGGTCGCGCTTGGCCCGGTCCAGTGGCACCGAAACCCGGCGATAGCGTTCAGACTGCACGAACAACAGCTCACGCAGGCGCAAGAGCCAGGGGCTGTCACAGGCCGCAACCAAAGCCTCATGGAACCGCTTGTGGGTGTCAGCCCAGACATCGCTGACGCGGGCCGGGTCTTCGGGATCCTGCAGGCTGAGCTTGGAAAGTTCGAATTCGGTAGAAACGATGTTCGCCTCCCACTTCAGATCGCCGTTCTGGATGGCGCTCTCAAGGCAAAGGCTTTCGATGGTGGCCCGCACGCGGGTGATGTCCTGCAATTCGGATTCGGTGATCGGGGCCACACGAAAGCCCTTGCGGGGTTCGGAAACGACCAACCCTTCCGAGGTCAGCCGCGCCAGTGCCTCGCGCACGGCACCAAGGCTGAAGCCAAGCTGGTCGCAGAGATCGGCGATGATCAGCTTGTGGCCGGGTGACAGCCGGCAGGCAAGGATTTCTGCCCGCAGTTGGGAATAGGCTTCGGCAGTAAGACTGCCGCTTTCGGGGCGGGCCATGGCGGGTTCCTTGTGGTGAACCATGAATAATTCCTTTGATAATATATTCTTTCCCGCTTCGCCACGGAAGATTGCAGGCAAGGGGCGATAAAGCATCTTGCGACAAATAATATATTGTTCATTGACGAATGTATCATGATCCGCCATCATGGTCTCAGCTGATTACAGGAGATTCCCATGCGCTTCGCATCCTACGCACAGAACGGTCGTCAAGGTCTGGCCACTCTTGTCGACACCGCTTGGCACGGGCTGACCGAAGCCGACGCGGGCTTTCCCGGCACGCTTCTGTCGCTGATCCAGGCGGGCGGCGCGGCTTTGGCCCAGGCCGCCGAAACGCTGGCCAAGGCGCCGGTCGTCGATCTTGACAGCGTGACCCTGCTGCCGCCGATCTCGAACCCCGGCAAGATCGTGTGCGTCGGGCTGAATTACACCGACCACTCGGCCGAAAGCGGTTTCAAGCAGCCTGACTATCCTACCCTTTTCGGGCGCTTCAATTCCAGCCTGATCGCCCACGGCGCGCCGATCCTGCGCCCGGCCTTCTCGGACCAGCTGGACTATGAAGGCGAGCTGGTGGCGATCGTCGGCAAGACCGCGCGCGATGTGGCCGAGGCTGATGCCCTTGACTATGTGTCGGGCTATTCGATCTTCAACGACGCCTCGATCCGCGACTATCAGTTCAAGGCGCCGCAGTGGACGCCGGGCAAGAACTTTGACGATACCGGCGCTTTCGGGCCGCATTTCGTGACCGCCGACGAACTGCCCCGCGGCTGCGAGGGGCTGAAGCTGATCACCCGGCTGAACGGCCAGGTCGTGCAGCAGGCCTCGATTTCGGACATGGTGTTCTCGGTGGCGCAGCTTGTCTCGATCCTGTCGAATTTCATGACGCTGGAACCGGGCGACGTGATCGTGACCGGCACGCCTTCGGGCGTCGGGCTGGCGCGCAAGCCCCCGCTGTGGATGCGCCACGGCGATACGGTTGAGGTTGAGGTCGAGCAGATCGGCATCCTGTCGAACCCTGTGCGTGACCGCGATGCGGTGCAGCCGACCAAAGTCGCCTGAAAGCCCAGCCCAGCGAGGAAGACGCCATGACCGCGATCACCGGAAAAGTCGACATCGTCAAACGCCCCGGCGAGTTGGGCATCCATTCGATGGACACGTTCAACATGACCGTGCCCGATCTGCAAGTCGCCGAAACCTTTTACAAGACCTTTGGTCTTGATGTGCGCGAAGAGGGCAATGGTCTGGGGCTTTATACCTTCGGGTCGAACCACCGCTGGGCCAGCATCAACGAGGGCGGCAGCAAGAAGCTGAACTTCCTGTCCTTCGCCGTCTTCGAAGAAGATTTCGAGCCGATGAAGCGTCGGATCGAAAAGGAAGGCATCCGCCTGATGGATGCCCCCCGCGGATTTGATTCGACCGGTGTCTGGTTCCACGATCACAACGGCGTTCTCATCGAGATCAAGGTGGCCGAGAAAAGCTCGCCCAACACCAAGATGCCCTTCGACATGACCTCTTGTCCGGCGGGTGTCGCGGGCGCGCCGCAGCGGTCCAAGGCCGCGAAAGTGCAACCCTTGCGACTGGCGCACGTGCTGATCTTTACGGCGGATGTTCCCAAGGCGATCGAATTCTACAGCCGCGTCCTTGGCCTGCGCCTGTCTGACCGGTCGGGGGATGGCATCTGCTTCATGCACGGAATCCACGGGTCAGACCACCATCTGGTTGCCTTTGCCAAATCCAGCGCGCCGGGGCTGCACCATTGCAGCTGGGACGTCGGTTCGATCAACGAGATCGGCAAGGGCGCGATGCAGATGGCCGAGAAGGGATTTCAGAAGGGCTGGGGTCTGGGCCGGCATGTGCTTGGCTCCAACTACTTCCACTATGTTCAAGACCCGTGGGGCAGCTATTCGGAGTATTCGGCCGACATCGACTATATTCCGGCGGATTGCGATTGGGATGCAGGCGACTACCCGCCCGAGGACTCCATTTACCTGTGGGGTCCGGAAATTCCGAAAGACTTCATCGTCAACCACGAAGCCAACCCCTGAGGCTTTGTCGGACGGGCGGTGTCGTGGTTGTAGCTGATGCTTGTCGGCATCCCCTTTGAACGGGCGTCCCCTGAGCTGGGGGCGCCCGTTTTCATCTTGTTGACCCGCTGTGGCCCCACCTGCATCCCCCGGTTCCGGGCCGAATGACTGGAACAGGCACTGGTTTCTGACACTTGCCGCGTGGTGTTGAAAATCAGTTCAACCGAAAAAGAATGCGCCCGTCCAGACCAGTTCCGGACGGGCGCATTCACAAAGCCGGGGATTGCGTCAGAGCAGACCCGCCCAGCGTGGCAGGGCAAGCGACAGCTCCGGGAAGAAGGTGGCAAGCAGCATCACGGGCAAGGCCACGAAGGTCAGGATCAGCAGTGCAGGACGCACCGCCTCCAGCACCGAGGCGCGGCACACCCGGCAGGACATGTAAATGATCGGCGCCATGGGCGGGCTGTTGGCCCCGATCACCACCGAGCAGGCCACGATCGAGGCGAACTGCACAGGACTGACGCCCGACGATTCCATCAGCGGCAGGAACAGCGGCGCCACGACCACGGTGCAGGATACGTCATCCATCAACGCCCCGGCGATGATCAGCACCACATTGACCAACAGGATCGCAGCGATGGGCGACACGGCAAAGCCCTGGACGGCCTCGGACAGGTCTTGCGGCACACGCTCGGACGCCATGATGCGCGAGATCAGGAAGGAAAACATCAGGATCAGGATGATTGACCCGGTTGTTTCCGCCGTGCGCACCAGCGCCTCGGCCAGATTGCGCAGCTTCAACTCGCGATAGACAAAGAGGCCAAGCACGATGGACACGACTGCGGCCACCGCGGCAGCCTCGGTCGGGGTGACGTAGCCGCCATAGATGCCGCCCAGGATAATGAACGGCAGGGTCAGCGCGGGTGCAGCCGACAGGGCCACGCGGGCAAAGCTGCGGGTGTCGTCGCGCGGGGGCGGCAGGATTTCAGGGTTCCGCGCGACCGTGATCCGGTTGAAGATGATCAACCCGATGATCAGAACGATCGCCGGCCCGATCGAGGCCGCGAAACAGGCGGCAACCGATTGTCGCGTGACGACGGCAAACAGGATCATTGTGATCGATGGCGGAATCAGGATGCCCAGAAGGGATGAGACCCCCAGCAAGGCCGCCGTATAGCCCCGCGGGTAGCCGCGCTCGGCCATGGGTTGCGACATGATCGTGCCCATCGAGGCAACCGCCGCCGAAGCCGTGCCCGCAATCGCGCCAAAGATCGCCGAAGACAGCACGATCACGTTGCCCATGCCGGCACGCCCGGTGGCGATGCGGCCCACGAATTCGATGATCCGCCGCGCGATACCGCCACGTTCCATGAGATAGCCGGTGAAGATGAACAACGGCAGCGCCAACAGCACCACCGAATCCAGTGACCGGTAGCCCTGCATCATCAGCGTGTTGAGGTTGGCATCGTAGATCAGCGCCAGAAACCCGGTCACCAGCGCAAAGCTGAAGGCGACGGGAACCCCGATCACCAGCATGACGGCCAGCAAAGGCACGGCGAGAAGGCCAAGCATGGTCACACTCCCTTGGACGAATTGCGGATCGCGACGGCGCTGTTGACCGCATCGCGCAGCGCATAGATCAGGCAGCAGACCGAGCCGACCATCAGCGACATCTGCGGCACCCACATCGGGATTCCGAAAGATGGCGTGAACTGCGGCCGCTTTATCCCCCAAGCCAGCATGCGATAGGACCAATAGGCGAACATCGCCATCGCCAGAGCCGAGCACAGCGCCACGACGAACTGCTGGATCGCCCGCTTGCGCGGATCGGTCAGTTTTTGGTCCAGCCAGTCGACAACAAGATGCTGATGCCGGCGCGACGCAATCGCCGCGCCCAGCATATAGCTGACCATCGCGAACAGGCTGACGATCTCGAAGATACCGACGACAGAGATATTGGCGAAGCGCGCAAAGATCAGGAACACCATCAGCGCCACGACAACCGCCATTGCGATGGCCGCAAGCGTGTCAAGCACGCCTGCGGCCACCTTGCCAAATCCGGCAAACATGATCAGAACTCGGACGCGTTGGCGCGCACCTGGTCCATGATTTCCTTGCCGATCCGCTCTTCCATAAGGGGCCAGACGACCTCACGCACCTTGAGGGCGATCGGAGCCAGCTCTGCGTCCGTCGGCTCGATGTATTCGATGCCGGCGGCCTTGGCTTTCTCGACAAAGCCCGCGTCGATCGACCGGGCCGACTCGAAACCGTCCTGCATGATGACCTGCGAGGCGTCCGCGATGACCTTCTGCTGCTCTTCGGTCAGGCTGCCCCAGAATTCGCCATTGGCCGAAATCACCCCGGTGATGAACTGCTGGCGGGTACGGTTGTAGAAGTTGATCGTGTCGCGGAAGTATTCATAATCCCAGTAGATCACGTTGGCCGCATCGCCATCCACCACGCCTGTCTGGATCGAGGTGAAGGTTTCAGCCCAGTCGATCGAGGCGGTCTGATAGCCCATGGCCTGCATGGCCTCGGCCATCGGGAACATGGCGGGCACACGGACCTTCAGCGAAGCGGCTTCTTCGGCGGTCTTGGCGTATTTGCCCTTGGTGGCAACGCCGTTGAAGCCTTCCGGCCATGCACCGAAGAACTTCAGACCCATGTCCGCGTAGATGCCATCCAGAGTGGCGTTCAGCCAGCCGCCCTGACCGTAGGCCTGGAAGGCGTCTTCCCAGCTTTTCAGCATGTAGGGGGTGTAAAGCAGCCCAATACGTTCGTCATAAGAGGTCGAAGGCCAGTTGATCATCAGCTGGACGTCATTGGCCACAAACAGATCAAAGATCTCTTGCTGGCCGCCCAGTTCGTTCTGGTAGAAAATGTCAACCTGGATCTCGCCCTTGGTGCCTTCCTCGATCAGGCTGGCCCATTTTTCCATGGCATCGCCGGTGGGCGACCCCTTTGCGCCCGAGTCGGTGGACATCTTGATCGTGATGGGCTCGGCAGATGCAGTCAGCGCGATCAGACTGACGGATGCGGCAAGCGCGAAGGCTTTCAGGGCGGTGATCGGCATGACTGTCCTCCATTTTGTCATGGCTCGGAAATGGGCGCTTTGGTGGCGCATTCCCGACGTTTGATTTGGTGGACGTTAGACATATCCGCACATATGTGTCCATAGAAGATTCGTCCATCGCCGGGCCTTGCTGCACGCAAATGGCGCTATCAAAGATTGCGCAAGGCGCCTGCAGCTGCCTATTCTCCTTTTTTGACAAGGGTCACGGGGGTGGGGACAGCACGTGCAGGAAAGCGAAGAACTGGCGGGGCAGTCCGCAGAGGCCGAGGATCGCGCCGCGCGTCTGACCAGACAGGACTGGTTGGACCTGGCGCTGAAGACTTTGGTCGAAGACGGGATTGATCAAGTCAAGATCCAGAGCATGGCCAAGAAGCTGAACGTCGCAAGGTCCAGTTTCTATTGGCAATTCGAAAGCAGAGAGGCGCTGCACAGCGCCATGCTGGATGATTGGCTGCGCAAGAACACCAGCCCGATCATCGAACGCGCCATGCGGCCTGCCAGCGACATCATTTCTGCCGTCATCAATGTTTTCGAGTGTTGGCTCGACGAAACGCTGTTCGACCCGACACTGGACATGGCTGTCCGCCTCTGGGCACGCCGCGCCGCCGAGGTGCGCGCTGTTGTCACAGAGGCCGACGGAATCCGCGTGGATGCCCTGCGCCGCATGTTCCTGCGCTATGGCTACCCCGCGGAAGAGGCGCTGATCCGGGCCCGCACGCTGTATTACACGCAGATCGGCCAGTACACGCTGGAAGATTTCGAAGAGCCCGCGGTCCGGTTTTCTTATGGACCCGCCTATCTGCATATTTTCACCGGCCAGCAGCCCGATGCAAAGCATCGCGCGCATCTGGCGCGGTGCATCGAGGAAAAGTATTTCGCGCCGCGCCGCGCCCGCGAGGCGCGCTAGGGCGGCCGCGCCGCCGCTATATGGACATATGTGTACTTGTGTGGCACCCTTTCTGCAAACGGAGGGCTGCGATGCAGGAACAATATCGGGTTGTCATCATTGGCGGGGGTGTTGTTGGCGCCTCTGTTGCGTATCACCTTGCCAAGTTCGGCTGGACGGATGTGGCCATTGTGGAGCGTGACGTTCTGACGGCTGGGTCCAGCTGGCACGCGGCGGGTGGGTTTCATGCGCTGAACGCCGATCCGAACATTGCCGCGTTGCAGGCCTATACGATCGACCTTCTGACCGAGGTTGGCGCGGAATCGGGCATCAACATCGGCATGCACATGACGGGCGGCATCTCGATCGCCTCGGCGCCGGCGCGGTGGGAATGGCTGCAATCGGCCTATCGCACCTTCCAGTCGCTGGGCATCAATGACGTGGAGCTGATCGGCCCTGACGAGATCAAGCGCCGCTGCCCGATCATCTCGACCGAAGGTGTCATCGGCGGCATGTGGAGCGACCGCGAGGGCCATATCGACCCCTCGGCGGTGGTGCATGCCTATGCACGCGCCGCCAAGAACCGCGGCGCCACGATCCTTGAACATACCAAGGTCGAAGACCTGCGCCAGCGCCCGGACGGGTCGTGGGATGTGGTCACCGACAAGGGCGTGATCCGTGCCGAACATGTGGTCAACGCCGGCGGCCTGTGGGCCAAGCAGGTGGGTCGCATGGCGGGCGTGGATCTGCCGGTGACACCGATGGAGCACCACTACCTTGTGACCGAAGCCATCCCAGAGCTGGTGGAGATGAAAGGCGAGATCCCGCTGATCGTCGACCTTGAGGGTTTCACCTATACCCGGCAGGAACAGAAGGGCCTGCTTCTGGGCATCTATGAGCGCGACTTCAAGCATTGGCACATGGACGGCGCGCCCTGGGATTTCGGGGTGGAGCTGATTCAGGAAGACCTTGGCCGGATCGAGTATGAGCTGGGTCTCGGCTTCCAGCGCTTCCCCTGCCTGAATACGGCGGGTGTCAAGCGTTGGGTCAACGGCGCCTTTACCTTCTCGCCCGATGGCAACCCGCTGGTCGGCCCGGTGCGTGGGCTTCGCAATTACTGGGTGGCCTGCGGCGTGATGGCGGGCTTCCTGCAGGGTGGCGGCGTGGGCAAATCCCTGGCCGAATGGATGATCGGCGGCGAGCCGCAGGCCGACATCTTTGGCATGGACATCGCCCGCTACGGCGATTTTGCCTCGAACCGCGAATACATCCGCCAGACGACCGGGCAGTTCTACTCGCGCCGCTTCGTCATGTCCTACCCGAACGAACAGCTGCCCGCCGGGCGCACCCTGAAGGCCCCCGGTGCCTATGAGGGCATGACCGCGGCGGGCTGCCGCTGGGGCGCGGGTTGGGGGCTGGAGCAGCCGTTGTATTTTGCGCCGGAGGGGTTTGAAGAGACGCCCTCGCTGAAGCGGTCGAATGCCTTCGACCTGATCGGGGCCGAGGCCCGCGCCGCGCGCGATGGCGTGGCGCTGCTCGATATCACGGCCTTCTCGCGCTATGAGGTCTCGGGTCCCGAGGCCGAAGCCTGGCTGGACCGCACCTTTGCCTGCCGTTTGCCCAAACCGGGCCGGGCGTGCCTTGCGCCGATGCTGTCGGAAACCGGCAAGCTGAAGGGCGATCTGACGCTGCTGAACTGGGGCAACGGCACCTGGTGGATCATGGGGTCTTATTACCTGCGCGAATGGCACATGCGCTGGTTTGAGGGCACCACTCCGGCCGGTGTCGGCCTGCGCGACATCTCGGACACTGTTGGCGGCTTTGCCCTGATCGGCCCGAAATCGCGCGCTGTGCTGGAGCGGCTGACCCATCAGGACGTATCCGCTGCGGCGCTGCCGTTCATGGGGCTGGCTACGGTTGATCTGGGTTTGCTGCGCAGCAAGGTTGCCCGCATGTCGGTGACGGGCGAGCTGGGCTATGAGATCAACGTTGGCGCGCTGGAACATGCCACCCTGCGCAAGCTGCTGCTGGCCGCAGGGGCAGAGCATGGCATCCGCGAGATCGGGTTCAACGCGGTTCTGTCGCTGCGGCTGGAGAAAAGCTTCGGCATCTGGTCGCGCGAGTTCACCCAAGGCTACACGCCGGGGGAAACCGGGATGGACCGCTTCATCGCGTGGGACAAACCCGGCTTCGTCGGGCGCGAGGCTGCCTTGGCCGAACGCGCCAATCCGTCCTCCCGCGTGCTGGTGACGCTGGAGGTGGCGGCAACCGACGCCGATGCTTCGGGCTATGAACCGATCTGGCAGGCGGGCAAGCTGGTGGGCTTTGTCACCTCGGGCGGCTATGGTCACACGCTGGGCCGCAGCCTTGCGATGGCGATGGTGGACCGTTCGGTTGCGGCCCCCGGCACCCAACTGACGATGCATATCGTCGGCCAGGAAGTTGCCGCAACGGTGATCCCCGCTTCGCCCCATGATCCCAAGGGGGCCGCGTTCCGCGCCTGATGCGGATCGGCCCCTCGCCCGCCCCCGCCCGGGGGTGGGCCCTACGCAACGCCGGATGGTCCCGATGACAAGGCATTACTCTGCCCTCTCGCTGCTGAAAGAGGGCTTCAACAACCAGCAAGGCTGGGTCAAGGCCTGGGAAAACCCCAGGCCGAAGCCCCGCTATGACATCGTGATCATTGGTGGCGGCGGTCATGGCCTTGCCACCGCCTATTACCTGGCCAAGACCCATGGGATCACCAATGTCGCGGTGATCGAAAAGGGCTGGCTGGGCGGCGGCAATACCGGGCGCAACACGACGGTGGTGCGCTCGAACTACTTCTTCCCCGAAAGCGTCCGCCTCTATGATCTGGCGCTGAAGCTTTATGAGGGGCTCTCGCGCGAGCTGAACTATAACATCATGCTGTCGCAGCGTGGCATGATCAGTCTGGCCCACACCCCAGCCGAGATGGAGATGTCGGCGCGGGTGGTGAATGCGATGCAGATCAACGGCACCGATGCCGAGCTGTTCGGCCCCGAAGATGTGCGCCGGGTTCTGCCGATCTACAACTTTGGCCCGAAGGCGCGCTATCCGGCCCTGGGCGGGGTGTGGCAGGGCCGGTCCGGCACCGCGCGGCATGATGCCGTGGCTTGGGGCTATGCCCGCGCGGCCTCGCGCCTTGGGGTGGACATCATCCAGCAATGCGAGGTGCAGGACTTCATCATCGAAGGCGGGCGCTGCCGCGGGGTCGTCACCAGCCATGGCACGATCCGGGCCGACCGCGTCGGCATGGCGGTGGCCGGGCATTCGTCGCAGATGTCGGCCAAGGCCGGGTTCCGGTTGCCCATCGTCTCTTACGCGCTGCAAGCCTGCGTGTCAGAGCCGGTGAAGCCCGTCCTTGACACGATCGTCCTGTCGCCGGGCGCAGGCACCTATGCCAGCCAGTCCGACAAGGGCGAGATGGTGGTGGGCGGCGGTCTTGACCGGATCCCGTCCTATGGCCAGCGCGGCAACCTGCCGGTTCTGGAAACCGTCGTCTCCGGTCTGGTCGAGATGTTCCCGTCGTTCCGCCAGCTGAAGCTGATGCGCCACTGGGCGGGCATCGTCGACGTCGTGCCGGACAGTTCGCCGATCATCGGCGAAAGCCCCTTGCCGGGCCTGTTCCTGAACTGCGGCTGGGGCACGGGCGGGTTCAAGTCGATCCCGGCTGGCGGCACGCTTTTGGCGCATCTTCTGGCGACCGGCACGCATCATGACATCTCGCGTCCCTTCGATCTGGACCGCTTCGCAAGGGGCCGGCTGATCGACGAGGCTGCAGGCTCTGGCATCGCACACTGAGGCACCCATGCAGATCTTTTCCTGTCCCTTCTGCGGTCCGCGACCCGAATACGAGTTCCACTTTGGTGGCGATCTGGGCAACCACCGGCCCGAGGGCGCCGATGTGTCGCCCGAGGTCTGGGCGCAATACCTGCACTTCCGCAACAATCCCAAGGGCATCGCCCAGGAAATCTGGCTGCACATGACCTGCGGCGAGATCTTTGCGATGCAGCGCGACACGGTCAGCATGGCGGCCGAACCGGGCCAGCCCCTGATCCCCGAGGAGACCCGGCCATGACCGCCCGCCGCCTGCCCCAAGGGGGCGAGATCGACAGGCAGCGCCCGCTGACCTTCACCTTTGATGGCCGCAAGATCGCGGGCTTTCGCGGCGACACGCTGGCCTCGGCGCTGCTCGCCGCCGGTGAAACGGTGCTGGGCCGCAGCTTCAAGTATCGCCGCCCGCGCGGCCTGTTCGGCGCCGGCGTCGAAGAGCCGAACATCTATGCCGACGTGGTCGCGGGCGATGCCCTGCGTCCGAACCTGCGGGTCACGACCGAACCCGCGCGCGACGGGCTTGTGCTGCGGGCCTCGAACACCGCACCTTCGGCACTGTCCGACCGGACGGGGATGGTTGACCTCTTTGCCCGGTTCATCCCGTCGGCCTTCTATTACAAGACCTTCATGTGGCCGAACTGGCACCTGTTCGAACCGAAGATCCGCGAGATGGCGGGTCTTGGCCGGGTGGCCTCTGACCAAACCGGGCCGGTGGGCGACCAGATCAACCATTTTTGCGATGTGGTGGTCGTGGGCGCAGGGCCGGTCGGCATCGCGGCCGCACGGATGCTGGCGCAGAATGGGCAGAGCGTCCTTCTGGTGGATGATGGCAGCCGGATCGGCGGCAGCCTCTTGCATCGGCAGGCCACGATGGATGGTCTGGACGGGGCCGCATGGCTTGCGCAGGCCGAGGCGGATCTTGCCACCTTGGGCGTGCGGGTCCTGACCCGGACCACCGCCTTTGGCATCTATGACCATGGGCTGATCGCCCTGAACCAGCGCGCCGAGGCGGGCGGGCCCGAGACGTTGTGGCGCGTGCGCCCCAAGCGGATCGTGCTGGCGGCAGGCGCGATCGACCGCCCCTTGCCCTTCGCCCAGAATGACCTGCCCGGCATCCTGTCGGCGCAAGCGGCGCTGGTCTATCTGCGGCGCTATGCGGTCCTGCCGGGTGCGCGGATCGTGATTGCCACCAACAACTCCACCGGGGCCGAAGTCGCGCAAGCGATGGCCGCAGCCGGGGCTGCTGTGACACTGGTCGACCGTAGCCCGCAGGCCAGCGCGCCGGACGGCGTGACCTGCCATGCCGGGCGCAGCGTCCGCCGCGCCTTGGGCCGCACCCGACTGGCGGGGGTGGAACTTGATGACGGCACGCGGCTTGAGTGCGATTGCCTGCTGGTCTCTGGCGGGTTCACGGCCAGCATCCACCTGTTTGCGCAAGCCAAGGGCAAGCTGCAATGGGATGACCGTCGCCTGACCTTCGTGCCGGGCAGCGAGGTCGAGGGGCTGACGGTTGTCGGCGCCGCCGCCGGCCAATTTGTGCTGGCCGAGGCGCTGTCGGCCCTTCCAGGTGCGTTGGGCTGTGGCACGCCCGCCCCACAAGTGGAAAGCCTGCCTTATGACATCACCTCGGCCTGGCCCGAGCCTGGGCAAAAGGGCCGCGTCTGGATCGATTACCAGCACGATGTCACCGCCAAGGACGTGGAGCTGGCCGCGCGGGAAAACCTGATCTCGGTCGAGCATCTGAAACGCTACACCACCCTCGGGATGGCGACCGATCAGGGCAAGACCTCCAACCTCAATGGCCTGGCCCTCATGGGGCAACTGACGGGGCGCGCGATCCCCGAGGTGGGGACGACAACCTATCGCCCGCCCTTCACGCCGGTGCCCTATGTCAGTCTGGCCGGCCCCCGGGGCGGCAGCCGCATGAACCCGCTGCGCCGACTGGCGCTTGAGGCCCAGCATCGCGGGGCAGGCGCGGCACTGGGCGAATACGGCGGGTGGTTGCGCCCGATCCATTACGGCAAGGACGCCTCGGCGATCGAGACCGAGGCGCGGATGGCGCGGGCAGCGGTCGGGTTGTTCGACGCCTCGCCCCTTGGCAAGATCGAGGTGATCGGCCCGGACGCGGCCGAATTCCTTGACTTCATCTATTACAACACCGTCTCGACCCTGAAACCGATGGCTTGCCGCTATGGCTTTATCCTGAGCGAAAGCGGCGTGGTGTTCGATGATGGCGTGCTGGTGCGGCTGGATCAGGACCGGTTCATCGTGTCCTGCTCGTCCTCGCATGTGGCAGGGGTTCATGCGCTTTTGGAAGAATGGCGGCAGGACCGCTTTCCGACCAGGCGCATCTTCATCCACAACGCAACGGCGGAAACCGCCACGATCACGGTCACCGGCCCGCTTGCGCGGGAGACGATCGCCGCGGCAGGCATTGCGGCCGACCTGTCGCCTGGATCTTTCCCGCATATGACAACCCGTTGGCACGGGACGGGCGATGCGGCGCTGCGGCTGACACGGGTCAGCTTTACCGGCGATCTGTCCTATGAAATCTCGGTCCGGCAGGATCTTGCGCCCGAGCTGTGGGCCCGTCTCGGCGCCGCTGCGGCGCAGTTCGGGGGCGGTCCGGTGGGGATCGAGGCAATCATGATCCTGCGGGCCGAAAAGGGCTTTATCGTCATCGGCAAGGACAGCGACGGCATGAGCCGCCCGATGGATCTGGGCGTATCCGGCCCGCTGAAATCCAAGAAGGTCGAGTTCATCGGCAAGCGGTCCTTGCTGACCGAAGAGGCGCAGCGCCCCGACCGCAACCAGTTGGTCGGCCTGACGCCCACCGATGGGCTGGGCTTGCTGCCCGTGGGCGGGCATGGGATCGACACCTCGGGGGCGGCGCCGCGGTCCATCGGCTATGTCACCTCCAGCTATCAGGGCATCGGCGTCGATCATCCCGTCGCACTTGGCCTGATTGAACGGGGCGCCAGCCGCCATGGCGAAGAGATCACCATCCAGCACCTTGGCCAGCGTCGTCGCGCGCGGATCTGCGCCCCCTGCTTCTTTGATCCAAAGGGAGACCGCCTGAATGCTTGACCGTTCCGGCTTCTGGCCTGCGCCATCCACCCCCGACGCCCGGCTTGTGGGCGATAGTCTTGACGTCCGCCTCCTGCCCCCCCTGCCGCAAGTCATGGTCTCGGGTGATCTGACAGGTTTTCTGGCCCGCCATGACCTCTCTCCTGCGGTCGGCCTTCTGGCACCTGTGACCCAACCCCGCTATGCCCTGCGGCTGGCGCGCAACCGGATGCTGGCCGTGGGTGTGGCGCAAGACCATGCCGCATCAGGCTGGGCCGAAGGGGTCGCCACAACGCCCATGACCGGCGCGCTGGCGGTCCTGCAGATATCTGGGCAAAGGCGGATGGACCTCTTTGCACGGGCCTCGGCAATCGATCCCAAGGCAGGCAGCCCCAGCGCCGCGCTCAACTTTGCCGGGGTGACGGCTGCGCTTTGTCAGGATGACGAGGGCCTGCGGCTGCATGTCGATCGCAGCTTGGTGTCCTACCTCTTCGACTGGATCACAGCGACTGGCATGGCTGTTTGACGGCATATTGCCTGACAGTCGTATCCGGGGCGACCGCCACCGACTCTGTTGCGCAAATCGGCTGAGGGGCGGAGTTCCCTTTCTCCAGACAGACTTATCCTGTGATGGGCGTGCCGAGCGCGGTGAAGCCGATGCGCGATCCGAGTTATCGCGCGCGGCTTCATCGTCCTTGAGGCGTATCGCCCCTAATCGGATCCAGGAGTTCCAAATCGACCTTGCCGTGACTCCCTGCATTTGAGGTCGATATGGGGGGCAGCGATGGGCTCTTGGCGGGTTCGGCGTGCCGGACCGGCGGTCCCGGTCCGGCACAAACGCGTTCAAGCCTCGCTCAACGTGGGATAGTCGCTATAGCCCTCAGCACCGCCACCATACATGGTTGCCGGATTGATCTCGTTCAATGCAGCGCCTGATTGCAGGCGGGCGACCAGATCGGGATTGGCGATGAAGGGACGGCCGAAGGCGATAAGGTCGGCCTCACCGGCTGCCAGATGCGCAGTGGCAAGGTCCAGGTCATAGCCGTTGTTGGCGATATAGGTGCCCGAGAACCGCCGACGCAGACCGGCGAAGTCAAAGGGCGCCACGTCGCGCGGGCCACCGGTCGCACCCTCGACCACATGCAGGTAGACGAGGCCCAGCTTGCTGAGATGATCGACGATGTAATCGAACTGCGGCTGCGGGTCGCTGGACGACACCCCATTCGCAGGCGAGACGGGCGAGATACGGATGCCGGTGCGCTCTGGCCCGATCTCGGCGGCGACGGCGGCGCCAACCTCCAGCATGAGGCGCGCGCGGTTTTCTACCGAGCCACCGTAAGCATCGGTGCGGTGGTTCGCGCCGTCCTTGGCGAACTGGTCCAGAAGATAGCCATTGGCGCCATGGACCTCGACCCCGTCGAAGCCCGCCGCAATGGCATTGGCCGCCGCCTGCCGGAAGTCCGCGACGATTGCGGGGATTTCCTCAAGGTCAAGGGCGCGGGGCATGGAGGTATCGGTGAACGTGTTGTTCACGAAGGTCTTGGTCGCCGCCGGGATCGCCGAGGGGGCGACCGGCGCCGCTCCGCCCGGTTGCAGGTCGACGTGGCTGACCCGGCCGACATGCCAAAGCTGCAGGAAGATGCGGCCGCCCTTGGCGTGAACCGCGTCGGTCACCACCCGCCAGCCCGCGATCTGATCGGACGTATAGATGCCGGGCGTGTCCTGATAGCCTTGCGCCTGGGGAGAGATTTGCGTCGCCTCGGCAATGAGCAGCCCCGCCGTGGCGCGCTGAGCGTAATATTCGGCGGCATGGGGGCTGGGAACCAGACCAGCTGCCGCGCGGTTCCGTGTCAGGGGCGCCATGACGATGCGGTTGGCCAGGGTTAGCGGGCCAAGGTTATAGGGTTCAAAGATTTGGGTCATCGGTCTACTTTCTGCCTTCAAGGACATCACGTGTCCAGGAACTGGACAGTGTGCTTCAGAAACCGTTCAGGATTTCGGAGCTACGTGCAGTTGCCTACATCGAGATATACGATCAGCTGTGGGTTCTGGATGTTCTGCACGACGTGCTGGGTTTGAACGTGGCGATCCTCACATCATTCACTCGGTTGACGATCATGGTGGGCTGCCTGAGCTTGGTCGATTTGACCTGC
>JALQYS010000469.1 GCA_023254015.1 Paracoccaceae bacterium | reverse complement strand
CCTCCCCCTTCTGTTGCCTGCGCCCCTCTTGCCTGCCCTGACCGCATGGGCCCTTATCGTGCAGGCCCTGCGCAATGTGCCGGCAAAACCGCCACCGGGTCCGACCGTCGGCCCCGAACGTTTTAGCCCTTGCGCCCGCCGTTTTGCCGGGCAGTCTTGGGCCAAGGAGACTTCTTGATGTCTGACACACAAATCGCACCCGAAAATCACGGCGAAGATCACGGCGACGAAAGCCTGTTCCTGCCGGCCCTTGTGGTGCTTGGCATGCTGGCGGGGCTGGCGGCCCATTTTTCGGCCCGGCACGACCTGGATGTGATCGGCTATGGCCTTGTCTATCTGGCCGGCGGCCTGCCCTCGGCCTGGGAGGCGCTGAAAAGCCTGTTCCGCGAGCGCGTGCTGGATATCGACCTGCTCATGGTGCTGGCCGCCGTTGCCGCCTGGGCCGTGGGGGCGCCGATGGAAGGGGCGGTCCTGCTGACGCTTTTCACCCTGGCCGGGGCACTGGAGCATCGCGCCATGGGCCGCGCCCGCCGCGCGCTCGAGGCGCTGATGGCGCTGCGGCCCGACACGGCGCTGTTGCGCGACGGCGCGGGCGTGCGCGAGGTTCCGGCCGAAAGCCTCGCTTTGGGCGATGTCGTGGTGCTGCGTCCGGGCGCGCGAGTGCCGGTGGATGGGGTGATCGTGGCAGGCGAGGGGGCTTTGGACGAATCCACCCTCACCGGCGAATCCGAACCCCGGCGCAAGACCGTGGGGGAAACCCTTTATGAGGCGACGGTCAACCTTGACGGCGTGCTGGACATGGAGGTGACGCGCGGTCTGGCCGACAGCACCGTGGCCCGCATGATCCGCCTTGTGACCGAGGCGCAAGCCGCCCGCGCCCCTTCCGAGCGGTTCTCGGAATGGTTCGGCCAGCGCTATACGATTGCGGTGCTTTTGGGGTCTCTGGCGGCCTGGGGCGGCATGCTGTGGTGGGGGGTGCCGGCGGAAACCGCGCTTTACCGGGCGGCGACGCTTCTGGTGGCGGCCAGCCCCTGCGCCATCGTCATCTCGGTCCCGGCGGCGATCCTGTCGGCCCTGTCGGCCGCTGCGCGCGGCGGCGTGCTCTTCAAGGGCGGGGCCGCGCTGGAAACCCTGGCCGAAGTGAAAAGCTTTGCCTTTGACAAGACCGGCACGCTGACCACCGGCCGGGCCGAGGTGACGCGGATCATCGCGCCGGGCTGGGAGGAGGACGCCTTTCTGGAACTGGTGGCAGGACTTGAGGCGCAATCCGAACACCCCATCGCCACCGCCATCCGCCGCGAGGTGGAGCTGCGCGACCTGATGATCCGCGAATTGACCGATGTCCGCGCGCTGGCCTCCGAAGGGATTGTCAGCGGGCAGGGCGATGAGATGCTTTGGGCGGGCAATCCGCGGCTTGTCCGGCGGATGGGGGCCGATCCGCAGGTGCCCTGGCTGGCCGAAATGCAGGCCGAGGACCGCACGCTGATCTATGTCGGCCAAGGCAACCGCCTCATTGGGGCGCTGTCGGTGGCCGACCAGCCGCGCACCACCTCGGCCGCGGCAATCGAGGCGCTGCGCCGGCAGGGGCTGGATCTGGCGATGATGACGGGGGACCGTCACCCGGTGGCCCTGCGCATCGCCGCCGAACTGGGGCTGCAGCCGCATGAGACCCATGCCGACCTCTTGCCCGAAGACAAGGTCGGTCTGGTCGCCCGTCTGGCCGAAGGCGGTCGCGTGGCCTTCGTGGGCGATGGCGTGAACGATGCCGCAGCACTGGCGCGGGCCGATCTGGGCGTGGCCATGGGGGCGGCTGGCAGCGAGGTCGCCCTTCAGGCCGCCGATGTGGCGCTTTTGTCCGAAGAGATGACGCAGCTTCCCGCCGCCTATCGTCTGGCCCGCAGCACCCGTGCCATCATCCGCCAGAACCTGATCTTTGCCATGGGGGCGATGATCCTTCTGGTGCTTGGCGCGCTCTTCTGGGAGCTGCCCCTGCCGCTGGCGGTGCTCGGCCACGAAGGCGGCACGGTTCTGGTGGTGCTGAACGGCTTGCGCCTGCTGGCAGACCCCATCCGCCGCGCGGCCGGCTAGGCTGTGGGGCAAGGCAGGGGTGGGCAAGGGGGGCAGGGGATCGGCCAAGGGCCGGGCCATCTTGCCTGTCCCGCGGATCTGGGGCTTGATGGCGGGCAAAGCCCCCTGATCCGAAAGGCTCCGATCCATGCCCATCATCCGCATCGAAATGCTGGAAGGCCGCAGCGAAGCGCAGAAGCGCGCCTGCGCCGAGGCGGTGACCCGCGCCTGGGCCGAAACCTGCAACGGCCGGCCCGAGGCGGTGCAGGTGATCTTCACCGATGTGGCGAAAACCGATTGGGCGACGGGCGGGCGGCTGATGTCGGACGCGCTGAAATAGCGGGGCCAGCATGGACAGAACGATCCTCATCACCGGCGCGGGGGCCGGCATCGGCCGGGCCACGGCGCGGGCCTTTCGGCAGGCGG
>JALQYS010000356.1 GCA_023254015.1 Paracoccaceae bacterium | reverse complement strand
CCAAGGAAGAGGGCCGCAACCGGATCCAGTGTGCACCGGGCCCTGCCGCTGCGGGCTGATCTGCGCACGGGCGGCGGGCGCGCGCGGCGAGGTGCCGGTGGGGGCCTGCGTGGTGATGGGCGGGGCTGTGGTGGCACGGGCGGGCAACCGGACGCGGGAATTGTCAGACCCGACGGCCCATGCCGAGATGCTGGCGATCCGGGCGGCCTGCCGGGGCCTTGGGTCCGAGCGGCTGGTGGGGGCCGATCTTTATGTCACGCTGGAGCCCTGCCCGATGTGCGCGGCCGCAATGGCCGCCGCGCGAGTGGCGCGGCTTTACTATGGCGCGGCAGACCCGAAATCGGGGGGCGTGGCCGTGGGGGCGCGGGTGTTCAGCCATCCGCAATGCCATCATGTGCCCGAGGTTTATGACGGCATCGCCGCCGCCGAGGCAGAGGCGATGCTGAAAGCGTTCTTTGCCGCGCGGCGCGATTAGGCCCAGGGCCCGGTCAGGATGTTGCGCGTCACCTGTTCCACCGGGCGCTCGCGGGCGATCAGGCCCGCCACCCACTCGCAGGAGCCCGCATTGAACACCGCCCCCTTGCCGCGGCGGTATTCGACCATGCAGCCATTCCCGCGGCTGGCGCGGCCCAATGTTTCGGCATCGACCCGGCCATAGACCTTTTGCGCCACATCCTCGGCGTCCAGCGTGCCGATGAAGTGGTCAACGTCATGCGGGCCGGTGGAATGGGCCAGCGTCGTGGCGGGCGACAGGCCGATGATGGTCAGCTCCCCCTGCAAGCCCGTGCCCTCGGCGGCGAAGGGCAGGCCGTGGGTCATGGTATAGTCGATCCCGTCGACCTCATAGCCAAAGATCTTAGAAGCCGCGCCCAGCACGTCGCCATAGCCCAGCCCCGTGCCTTCCATCACCCAATGCTCGGGCCGGTAGATGGTGAAGCCGCCAGAGCCATGGGCGGCGCAGCGGCTCCACCCGGCATAGACGCCCATGCTGCCGGTCAGGCCCATCGTGGCCACGGCGGGCCAGCCGACGCGCGGATGGTCCCAATAGCTGGTGATGCGATCAGTCGCGGCCAGGGGATCGGCCTGTTCGGCGGTGGCCTTGAAACAGGTCTGGGTCAGAAGGTCATCCGACAGGCGCGTCTGCCAGAAGAAATTCCCGCCGAACCGCGCCAGTTGGCCGCCGGCATCCACCCAGGCGTCAAGATGCGCGCGCATCTCCCATGTCCAGTATTCGTCATGGCCGACGATCAGGGCGCGGTCATAACCCGCCAGCGCATCGGGGTGGCGGTGCAGGTCGTGCTGGGTCAGATATTCCAGCCCGATGCCTTGCGCCTCGCACCACAGGGCGAAGGGCCGTTCAAAGGCGGCCCAGCCGGACGAGGCGTATTTCTTGGAAATCCCCATCGCGCGGGCATAGTCCATGTGCGGATAGGCCGGGCGCGACAAGAGGGGCGAGGCGTGGGGGATGCGCGGGGCATCTTCGGGCCAGGCCACGAATCCGGTGGCCCAGGGGCGCAGCAAGCTGACATGGGGCGAAAACTCGCCGCCGCTTTCGCCGGTCAGGCCCTGATAATGGTTCGACCCACCCCAATCATTGTAGGCGCACCAGGTGCCCGTGGCCAGCACCATGGCAATGCGCGCCGTGGGACTGGCGGCACGCAAGACGAACATGTGCTGAGAGCGGTGGCCGGGCACGGTCAGCGTGACGGTATAGACCCCGCTTTTCCAATCGGCCGGGATGTCCAGGCGGAAAACCTCGGGCCAGTTGCAGCCTCTTACCGAGCAATCTGCGGGGGTTTCGTGAAAGGCGGTGGGGATGTCTTGTTCCAGCACCGTTTCGGGCGCAATCCCGTCGCGGGCGATGACCAGGCGGGCCTTGGGGGCCGAAGACATGGCGTGCAGCGTCAGTACCTCGCCGGGCCGATAGGACAGCGCGCCGGTATAGCCCCAGACCTGCGCGCGGGTGGGGTCGTTCGAGGCGATTTCGTAGTAATGCCCGGTTACAGGGCTGCCGTCGTCATGGGGGCCGGCAACGAAGAAATCCTTCAAGGTCATTGTCTTGCCCCCATCAACCGGGCGACATCCAGCATCCGGTTGGAAAAGCCCCATTCGTTGTCATACCAGCCAAAGACCCGCAGCATCCCGGCCTTGGTCACACGGGTTTCGGGCAGGGCCATGACGATGCTTTCGGGCCGCGCGCGCAGGTCGGTTGACACCAGCGCCTTGGTCGTGGCGCCGATCACCCCGCCAGCCGTGGCCAGCACCGCATTCACCGCCTCGGCCGACGCGGGACGTTCGGTCATTACCGCCAGATCGACGGCGGAGACGCTGGCGGTGGGCACCCGGACGGCCGATCCTTCGATGCGCCCCGCGATCTGGGGCAGAACCGTATCCAGCAGTCGCTGGGCACTGGTTGTCGTGGGCACCATCGACAGGGCT
>JALQYS010000283.1 GCA_023254015.1 Paracoccaceae bacterium | reverse complement strand
CGCGGCGCCGGGATAGACGGTGGTGATCGTGATCACGCTTTCCGAGACTTCCGGGTACTGGCGCACCGGCAGGTTCAGCACCGAAGCGAGCCCCAGAAACAGGATGAGGGCCGCCAGAACAGAGGACAGGACGGGTCGACGAATGAAAAGTTCAGAAAAATGCATTGTCCGCCCCTATTCGCCGGTCGTCAGGTCGACAGACTCGTCGATCACCACCGCCGCGCCGTTCGACAGCCGGTTCTGCCCCGAGGTCACCACCTGATCCCCGGCCGACAGGCCCGAGATCACCTCGATCTGGCCACCGTTACGCCGCCCAGTCTGAACAAAGACCTGCGCGGCGGTCAGCGCGTCGCCCTCGCCCTTGCGCAGAACATAGGCGTAGCTGCCGTAAAGGCTGGCCACGATTGCGGTCTGCGGCAACGCAATCACGCCCTCTTCGACCGGCAGCGCCACGCGGACCCGCAGGAACTGCCCCGGCAAGAGCTTGCCGGAGGGATTGCTCACCTCTGCCCGCACCTTTGCCAGGCGCGAGTTGGGATCGACCTGAGGTTCGATGGCGATGATTCGACCCTCGGCTGTGAACGCGCCGACTTCGGTTGTGACACTGATAACCTGGTCCGGTGCGACCAGTGAGAGCTGCTGCTCCGGCACGGTGAAATCGACGTACATCTGCTGAAGGTCCTGCAACGTTGCATAGACCGTTCCCGGCACGACATACTGTCCCACTTCGACCCGCGGGATACCGACCACACCGGCAAAGGGGGCGCGGGACTGCTTGGCATTCAGCCCTGCCTGCAACTGCGCCACCTGCGCCAGCGCGCTTTCCACCTGCGCCTGGGCAGTTTCCACGGTGTTTGCAGCACCCACCCCGCGCGAGGTCAGCGTCTGCGCCCGGGCTGCCTCTGCCCTTGCCAGGCTAAGGGCAGCCTCGCCGGCAGCAAGGCCGGCCCGTTCGGCCTCATCATCTATCTGCAGCAGAACCTGGCCCTCGGTCACTGCAGCGTTCGGCGCAAAGTCAATGCTTTGCACAAGGCCGCTGGATTCGATCGCCAGGTCCACCCCGCGCGCCGAGATCGCCGTGCCAACTGCCTCGAAGCCAGGTTCCCAGGAGGCAGGCTCGACCGTCAGGGCTGTCACCGGCACCGGCGGCGGAACGGCTCCGGCCATATACTGCGCGATCATTCCATCGCGGAAATACTTGAACCAGACGATGCCCCCGGCGATCAGACCAAGCACAATCACAGCGATGAATAGGCGTTTGAACATTTCTTGCTCTTGTCTGTCGGGAGATGCAGATGAAGCCGACGCAAAGCGCGCTGCGGCGAAAGGAACTGTCTCCTTTTGGGGAAAGATAACCGAAACTTCAAGCTAGGATGGAGCACCGCCTGAGCTGTCGGGCAGCTGTCCCGAGTGTGCAGGCGACTTTAGTCGCGCCATAAAGCCTGGCTCCCAGAGTCTGCACCCATAGATCTGCTTGATGGCCTGCTGTCGATTCCCGGCCACATCAAGGTCGAAAAAGGCCCGCCATGGAGCACATGATCATGGTTCGTTCAAAGATGCGGGCGCCGGCCGCGCCCCCCTCAGCGCCGATGTCGAGTACCGGATCCGGCAACCGCATCAGTTCCGACGCGCCCATCACTGTTGCTGGTGCCGTCTCAGCCAGACATATACCAAGAATGGACATTCCGACACCCTGCCCCATAGCGCTGCCGTTCCAGACAATCTCGATCTCGGGCCAAAGCAGGATCACCGCGAGCAGGACCAGCAGAACGGAAATCATGAGCGTGGAGATTTCCATTGTCTATTGGCGAGGAATGAGACACCCGATTGAATATGCCATAAAAGGACGAGGCCTTTATGCCGCGCAACCCAGAATGGACCGAGGTCAAGGTGAAGATCCTCCGCAGCCACTGCGCAGAAATCTACCGGGAAACTCGCACTTGGGGCGAGCACCGCATGCTTGCGCACGAAACGATCATGCGGTCAGAACAGCGGCTGTTGGCAGACCCGAAAGGCGGCTTTCACTTCTCAATCCCGGAAGCGTTTTTGCTGGCCGTTCGCTTGCTCAAGCACATAGATTCAAGAAACATCAAAGGTGACATGCGATGCGGCACTACGACTCGATCCTGAACGACTTTTCGAAGGTCAGCGCGGACCCGATACAGCCGAAAGAACACGCCGACCGGCTGGATCGCCTTGCCAAAAGCATGAGAGGGACCGGGGCGGATGCCGTCTGGCTGGATGCATCATCTTCACTGACCTATTACACCGGACTTTCCCTTGGCCGGTCCGAGCGGATTCATGGTGCGCTGGTCTTGAGCGACGGGTCGCTTGTCTACATCACTCCGAACTTCGAACGGCCGAAGCTGGAAAGCATGTTGCGTCTTCCCGGCAGCATCATGGTCTGGGAAGAGCACGAGGATCCCTTCGCCCTCTTCGCGGCGCGGGTGAAGGGCCGACTTGCTCTGGACCCGGAAACCCCGTTCCGCTTTGCCAGCCGCATCTCCGCCTTGCCAGGACTGTCGGTCACCAGCGCCGAAGGGATGATCGCGGCCCAGCGGCGCATCAAGTCGCCCACCGAGATCGCGATCCTGCAAACGGCGATGAATGCCAGTTACAGGGTTCAGAAGGCCGTTCATGCCGGGCTGCGTCCCGGCATCAAGGCCAGCGAGGTCGCCGATTTCATCGCGGCTGCCCATGTCGCGTCGGGCATGGCCCCGGTATTCGCGGCGGTGCAGTTCGGCGAAGCCACCGCCTATCCGCATGGTGTTCCTTATGATCAGGAGCTGGCCAGCGGCGATATGGTGCTGGTGGACATGGGCGGGCGCCTGCATGGCTATCACTCGGACATTACGCGCACCTATGTGTTCGGCACCCCGACCGCTCGGCAACGGCACCTGTGGGACTGTGAACGTCGGGCGCATCAGGCAGCTTTCGCCGCTGCGCAGCCCGGTACTCCTTGTGAGCAGGTGGACAGGGCAGCCCGCGAGGTTCTGGAAGCCGCTGGCTTCGGTCCGGGCTATGCCGTTCCCGGCTTGCCGCACCGGACGGGCCACGGCCTTGGCCTTGATATCCACGAGGGGCCCTGGATCGTTCAGGGGGACAAGACGCCGCTCGCGCCGGGGATGTGCTTCTCGATCGAACCGATGCTCTGCGTCTATGGCGAATGCGGCGTCCGGCTGGAGGATATCGTCTACATGACGGAAGAAGGTCCACGCTGGTTTTGTCCGCCGGCCGGGCATCCCGAAGCGCCCTGAGGCCGGAAACGAAACAGCGTGCCACCCCGACGGCAAGGGTCCGATTCGGACTTAAAAATTTTTATACCAACAGAAAACAGGTTGTCGGGGTGAAAGAAATGCACTTCAATGCCGGCCTGTGATGTGGGTCAACGAAATCCAGATGGTGCAATGACGAAGAAGCGGCCCAATATCCCGGTTGCGTTGGGGCAGCGGATACGCAAGCGACGCCAGATGATGTCGATGACCCTGCAGGAACTCAGCAAGGCATGTGGTGTGTCGGTCAGTTATCTAAGCCAGGTCGAACGTGACAATGCCGTGCCCACACTGGGCACTTTGGCTGAAGTTGCCGCAGCGCTGCATGTAGGCATTGACCATTTCATCGCCGCGCCAAGGCAGGTGGACAGTGTGACCCGGGCCGGGACGCGTCCCCGCTTTTCGGTTTCGGGCAACTCGGTCGCATACGAGCGGATCGGCACCGATTTTCCGGGGCATGAACTGTCGTCCTTCGTGCTTAACATTCCTCCGCACTACCGTTCCGAGACCGTGAAGCATTCCGGAGAAGAGATCATCTTCGTCCTCGACGGCGAGATCCAGCAGAGCATCGACGGGCAGAATTTCGTGCTGCGCGCGGGTGACAGCATTCACTACCTGGGTAACCAGCCCCATTCCTACTCTAACCCTGGCGATGGCGCTGCGCGGTTGCTGTGGATCGGCAAGATGGCCCATCCGGCAACACCCGCGGCCTTCACACCGCTGCATACCGACATCGCGCAAGGCATAGATTCCGAAACCAGCGTGCCTGACGGCGTGGCTGGTCCAGTCGCCATCTGACATGGCAATCCGATTTCAAACCACCAAGGGAGCACCTATCGTGAAACGCTTTTTCTTGTTCGCCTCGGCGCTGGCTATGAGCGCCGCCATGGCGGAGGCCAAGACCTTCGTCTATTGCTCGGAAGCCTCGCCCGAAGGCTTTGACCCCGCTCCCTACACCGCCGGGGGCACGTTCGACGCCTCGGCGCATCCGGTGTTCAACCGCCTGACCGAGTTCAAGAAGGGCACGACCGAGGTCGAGCCGGGCCTCGCCGAAAGCTGGGAAGTGTCTGCAGATGGCACCGAATACACCTTCCATCTGCGTAAAGGCGTGAAGTGGCACTCGAACGAAAAGTTCACGCCCACGCGCGACTTCAACGCCGATGACGTCATCTTCTCGTACGAGCGGCAGGGCAAGGCCGACCATCCGTGGCACCAGTATATCCCCGGGATCACCTACGAATACTACACCTCGATGGCGATGCCCGAGCTTATCAAGTCGATCGAGAAGATTGACGATTACACGGTGAAGTTCACGCTGAACCAGCCCGAGGCGCCGTTCCTGGCCAACATCGCCATGCCCTTCGCCTCGATCGTGTCGAAGGAATATGCCGATGCGCTGATGGCCGCCGGCACGCCCGAGGACATGAACAACCTGCCGATCGGCACCGGGCCGTTCAAATTCGTCGCCTACCAGAAGGACGCGGTCATCCGCTTCCAGAAGAACCCCGACTACTGGGGCACCCCGGCGATCATTGACGACCTCGTCTTCGCGATTACCCCGGACGCGGCCGTGCGCCTGCAGAAGCTGAAGGCGGGCGAATGCCACCTGATGCCCTATCCGGCTCCGGCGGACATCGAGGCGATCAAGGCCGACCCGGCCCTCAAACTGGACGAACAGGCTGGCCTGAACGTGGGCTACCTCGCCTACAACACCACCATTGCGCCGTTCGACAATCCGGCCGTCCGCAAGGCGCTGAACATGGCGATCAACAAGCAGGCGATTGTTGACGCAGTGTTCCAGGGCGCGGCAACTCCGGCCAAGAACCCGATCCCGCCGACCATGTGGTCCTACAACGACGCCGTCCAGGACGACGCCTACGATCCGGAAGCCGCCAAAAAGATGCTCGAGGAAGCCGGCGTCAAGGATCTGTCGATGAAGATTTGGGCGATGCCGGTGCAGCGTCCTTACATGCCGAACGCCCGCCGCACGGCGGAACTGATGCAGGAAGACCTGTCCAAGATCGGCGTCTCGGTCGAGATCGTGTCCTACGAATGGGGCGAATACCTGCAGAAGTCGATGGAACCCGGCCGCGACGGCGCGGTCATCTTGGGCTGGACGGGCGACAACGGCGACCCGGACAACTTCCTGTCGGTGCTGCTGTCCTGCGACTCGGCCGGTGAAGGTGGCGCGAACCGGGCCTTCTGGTGCAACGAGGACTTCTCGAAGCTGCTGAAGGACGCCAAGGTCACTGCCGATCCGGCCGAGCGGACCAAGCTTTACGAGCAAGCCCAGGTGATCTTCAAGGAACAGGCGCCCTGGTTCACCATCGCGCACTCGACCCAGTATGTGCCAATGTCGGCCAAGGTGTCGGGCTTCGCGATGAGCCCGCTGGGCGATTTCACCTTTGAAACGGTAGACATCGCCGAGTAATCGGGCCTATCGAACTGAAATCGACACGCGGGGGCCCTGTCCCCGCGTGTTCTGCAAGGTCAAGGGCGCATGCTCAGGTTCATCCTCTCAAAGCTTCTCTATCTGGTCCCAACCTTCCTGGGGATCACGATCATCGCCTTCAGCTTCGTGCGCATCCTGCCGGGAGACCCCGTGCTGCTGATGGCAGGCGAACGGGGCGTGACGCCTGAACGACATGCCGAACTGTCGGCGCAGCTGGGCTATGACAAGCCTGTGGTGCTGCAATATTTCGATTTCCTCGGGCGGCTGCTGCAAGGCGATTTCGGCAATTCTCTGGTGACGAAGAAACCGGTGCTGACCGAGTTCCTCAGCCTGTTCCCGGCCACAGTGGAGCTGGGTCTCTGCGCAATAATCATCGCCACGCTGATCGGGGTGCCGGTGGGTGTTCTGGCCGCCATCCGGCGCGGCAGTTGGTTCGACCAGTTGTCCATGACCGCGGCGCTTGTCGGCTTTTCGATGCCGATCTTCTGGTGGGGCCTTTTGCTCATCATCTTCTTCTCGGGGATACTCGGCTGGACACCGGTCTCGGGTCGGATAAGCCTCCTTTATTTCTTCCCCAACGTGACCGGCTTCATGCTGATCGACAGCCTTCTGTCGGGTCAGGAAGGGGCCTTCAGCTCGGCCCTCAGCCATCTGATCCTGCCATCGATCGTGCTGGCGACGATTCCGTTGGCGGTGATCGCGCGCCAGACACGCTCGGCCATGCTGGAGGTGATGGGTGAAGACTACGTCCGCACGGCCCGCGCCAAGGGAATGCCGCCCTACCGCGTGATCGGCATCCACGCGCTCCGCAATGCCATGATTCCGGTGATCACCACCATCGGCCTGCAGATCGGCGTGCTGATGGCCGGGGCCATCCTGACCGAGACCATCTTTTCCTGGCCCGGCATCGGCAAGTGGATGATCGACTCAATCGCGCGCCGGGACTACCCGGTGGTGCAATCCGGCCTCCTGCTGATCGCGGCGCTGGTGATGATCGTCAATTTGTTGGTCGATCTTACCTATGGCCTCATCAATCCGAGGATCCGTGTCAAATGACCGATACACCTCCCACCACCGCCCCGGTCAGACTGTCGGATGCCGCTATCCGCCGCCGGATGCTGGCCGAATTCTGGTTCTACTTCAGCCAGAACAGGGGTGCAGTCGTTGGCCTTTGCGTATTCGTCATTCTGGTCGCCGTCGCGGTCTTCGCCTCGATCATCGCGCCGCATGATCCTACGGCGCAGAACCGCGAGGCGCTTTTGGTTCCACCGTTCTGGCAAGAGGGCGGCAGCGCCGCCTACCTTCTTGGAACGGATGCCGTGGGCCGCGATATGCTTTCGCGGCTGGTCTTCGGCGCGCAGTATTCGCTGTTCATCGGGATCGTCGTCGTTTCGATAGCGCTGGTCGGCGGCATCGTCATCGGCCTGCTGGCGGGTTTCTTCGGCGGTTGGGTGGACAGTGTCATCATGCGCGTGATGGACGTGATACTTGCCTTTCCCTCGCTGCTCCTCGCGTTGGTGCTTGTCGCGGTCCTTGGGCCCGGTTTGACCAATGCGATGATCGCCATCGCCATCGTGTATCAGCCGCATTTCGCCCGTCTGACCCGCGCCGCCGTCATGTCCGAGATGCAGCGCGAATACGTCATCGCTGCCCGTGTGGCGGGGGCAGGCAACCTGCGACTGATGTTCAAGACGATCCTGCCGAACTGTCTGGCGCCCCTGATCGTGCAGGCCACGCTGTCCTTCTCTTCGGCCGTACTGGATTCTGCGGCGCTCGGCTTCCTTGGCATGGGGGCGCAACCGCCTTCGCCGGAATGGGGCACGATGCTGGCCGAGGCGCGCGAATTCATCCTGCGTGCGTGGTGGGTTGTGACTTTCCCCGGCCTGGCCATCCTGATCTCGGTGCTGGCGATCAATCTGATGGGCGACGGGTTGCGCGATGCGCTTGACCCCAAGCTGAAGCGGAGTTGACAACATGGCGCTTCTGAACATCCGCAACCTTACCGTCAAATTCGCCACCGCCACCGGCAGCTTTACCGCCGTCGACGGGATCGACGTTCATGTCGACCGGGGTGAGGTGCTGGCCATCGTCGGCGAGAGCGGCTCTGGCAAGTCGGTCTCGATGCTGGCGGTCATGGGCCTTCTGCCCGATACCGCCACGATCACGGCGGACGAGATGACCTATGACGGGCGCGACATCTCCAACCTCTCCGGGGCAGAGCGGCGCCGCCTGATCGGACGCGAGATCACGATGATCTTTCAGGAACCCATCGCCTCGCTGAACCCGGCCTTTACCGTCGGTTTCCAGATCGAAGAGGTCCTGCGGCTGAATCTCGGTCTTGGGCGCAAGGCTGCACAGGCCCGCGCACTGGACCTCTTCCGGGCGGTCGGCATCCCCGAGCCCGAGGTGAAGATCAGATCCTACCCGCACCAACTGTCGGGCGGCCAGTGCCAGCGGGTGATGATCGCCATGGCCATCGCCTCGAACCCGCGTCTCCTGATTGCCGACGAGCCGACCACTGCGCTGGATGTGACGATCCAGAAGCAGATCCTCGACCTCTTGATGAAGCTGCAGGAAGACTATGGCATGGCGCTGATCCTGATCACGCATGACATGGGCGTAGTGGCCGAAACCGCAGATCGGGTGGTGGTTCAGTACAGGGGCAAGAAGATGGAGGAAGCCGACGTGCTCAGCCTATTCGAGGCTCCGCAGCATCCCTACACCCGCGCGCTCCTCTCGGCCCTGCCGGAAAATGCAACGGGAGACCGCTTGCCCACTGTTTCCGACTTCTTTCAAAGGGAAGGCACGTGATGGAACAGGACATTCCTGTCGTCGAGGGCCGCGCCATCGTGCGCAACTACCATGTGCCAGGCAGCATGTTGGCACGTGCCAAATCCGTGCCCGCGCTGAAGGGTATCGACTTCAAGGTCGGGAAGGGCAAGACGCTGGCCATCGTCGGCGAAAGCGGATCGGGCAAGTCGACGCTGGCGCGGATCATTGCGCTGATCGACGCCCCCTCGGGTGGCGAGTTGCGGATCGCCGGCGAGCCGGTTGACATTGGTCGCCGCCGCCCCGGTCCTGGGCTGCGATCGAAGGTCCAGATGGTATTCCAGAACCCCTATGGGAGTCTGAATCCACGCCAGAAGGTCGGCGATGTGCTGATGGAACCCTTGGTCATCAACACCGACATTCCGGCTGTCGAACGACGCGACCGAGCCGAAGCGATGCTGAAGAAGGTCGGCCTGCTGCCCGAGCATTTCAACCGCTATCCGCACATGTTTTCTGGCGGGCAGAGGCAGCGCATCGCGATTGCCCGGGCGCTGATGCTGAACCCCTCGCTGCTGGTCCTTGATGAACCTGTTTCGGCGCTTGACCTGTCGGTCCAGGCGCAGGTGCTCAACCTTCTGGCCGACCTTCAGGACGAGTTCGAGTTGACCTATGTATTCGTCAGCCATGACCTCTCGGTTGTGCGCTACATTGCAGACGAGGTCATGGTGATTTCCAAGGGCGAGGCGGTAGAACAAGGCAGCCGTGAGGCCCTTTTCGCCAATCCGCAGCATCCCTATACACAGTCCCTGTTCGCCGCGACCCCGGTCACGGACATCGAGGCGATCCGTGCCCGAGTCACTCGCCGAAAGGCAGCTCGGGCTGCCCAGGCACGATGACCTATTTCTAACCGCATCATCAAGACCCGCCGGAGGCTTACGTCCAGGGTAGCCCCAAACGGTATTGTCGCAGAGTTTTCCTGTTGACCGCCGCGCGGCCGCACGACGAAATCACTGCGGTGGGGAGCTATGTCAGATGATCTCGTTCAAAGGCGCGCATTTCCCGAAGGAAGTCATTTTGTTCGCGGTGTTTTTCTATGTGTGATACACAGTTTCGTACCGCGACCTCGAGGAGATCATGGCCGAGCGCGGGGTTCGCG
>JALQYS010000242.1 GCA_023254015.1 Paracoccaceae bacterium | reverse complement strand
GGTCATGGCACTCTCGCAAACAAAAGGGATCAGGTTTCCAGTTTCAGCCGGTCGCGCAGGACCGAGATTTCAATATCAAGGTCACTGTGTCCATTGGCCAGAAGCGCCTTGGTACGTTCGGCAAAAGTGGTTTCAAGATCGGTCAGAAGGGCCTCGAAATCCGCGCGCGCCTTGGCGTCGCGGTTATGGGCGTAAAGATCGGCGAACTTGATCGTCGCATCGCGCGCGCCCGTCAGATAGACCGACAGGAACTTTCGCGCCGCGGTCAGATCGCCGGGGTCGCTTTCGACGCTGCGGAAAAGGCCGCGGGCAACGCCGGCAAACCGCTCGACCCGGCCTTCCAGTGTCCGGTCTCCCGCGCGCAGGATCGCATCCTTCATCGCGGCAAGGGTCGCCTCGGCCTCGTCCACCGCGCGGGCGACGCGGTTGGTCTGGAACGGGTCAAGCCCGGTTGCCCCCTTGTCCTGCAAAGGGTCAAGGCCAAAGGCCACCAGATGCAGCGCCAGACCTGCCAAAGCGAAAAGGGCCGCATCCACAAGCCCGGCCTCTTGCGCGCTGCCCCCCAGCGCCAGCGCAAGCCCGCACAGCAGCGCCCCGGCAATCTTGCGCGGAAAGGCCGGGCGGCGGGCGACCTTGCGGGCGGCAAAGGCCTCGGCCGCGCGGACGCCTTCGCGCGTCAGCCAGGCGGCGGCCAGAAGCGTGGCCCCCGCCGCCAGCGACAGGATCAACTGGCGCGGAGTGCCCTGAAAGCCCGGAATGATCAGCAAAAGCGCGGCAAAACCCAAAAGGCTGACCCGGCGCTGATCGCCCGATGGGGCAGGGGCGGGCGGCGCCAGCGGCGCAGGCGCCACAGAGGGGCCGGGGGGCCGGGGATCGGGGCTGTATTTTCCGCCGAAACGCTGAGCCATCACGACCCTCCGTTCAGGCCAAGGCCGAAGGCGACATAGACCACAAGCCCAAGCAGCAAGAGGAAAGACAGCAATCGCAGCGTATTCGCCGACATTGTCAGAACACCCCCAACTGGCCCGCCATCCGGCGGTTGCACGCTGCGTCTGGTTTCTTCCGACTATAGGCAAGCTGGGCCTGCCCTGCCAGTACCCCCGGCGGGAATTCGCCGGGAATCTTCCCCCTCAGGACCTATCCCTTGCGGGGACGCGACGGCGGCGCGCCGGTTCTGCCACCGGTCTTGCCGCCGGTGCGGGGGGCAGAGGGGGCGGGCCTTGGGCCGCGCGGGCCGCTGGCCTCGGCCTTGGGGGCTGCGCCGCGCGGCACGGGGCTGCGGCCCATGTCTTTTTTGCCCATGTCCTTTTTGCCCGTGTCCTTCTGGCCAGAGGCAAAGCCGGGTTTTGTCGCGCTGCCGCGCGGCGGGCGTGCGGGGCCTTCGGTTGCCGCGCGCGGTTTCGCGCTGCGGGGGGCGTCCTCTCGCGCGGAGAAGGGGCGCGGGGATGCCCCAGGTTTGCGCGACGCGGTTGCACCCTCTGCCGCGCGGGGGCCGCGGCCCGGCCCGGTGCCTTGCGCCCTGGGCCGGCCTTCACCGGCCTCGGCGCGGCTTGTGCTGGGCTTGCGGCCCTTCGAAGCTGGCTCGGCTTGCGCTGTCGCCTCCTCCCAGGCCTTGGCCAGGGCCTTGACGGCCTCGCCCGGGCGCAGCCGCCGGGTGGCGGGGCGGGCCTTGCGGGCGGCGGGATCGGGGGCGTCCTTGCCGCCGCCTTCGCCCAGCTGCTCGCGCAGGACCTTGGCCCGCACCTCTTCCACCTCGCCGGGCTTCAGCTCTCCCAGACGGAAGGGGCCATAGCTGATGCGGATCAGCCGGTTCACGGTCAGGTTGATGGCGGCCATCGCGCGGCGGATCTCGCGGTTCTTGCCTTCGCGCAGGCCAACCGTCAGCCAGGCGTTCGCGCCCTGATGGCGGTCCAGCAACACATTCATCGGCTGGAACTTTTCGCCCTCGATCACGATGCCCTTGCGCAACGGCTCGAGATCGGGGTCGGTCGGGTTGCCGTTCACCCGCACGCGATACTTGCGCAGCCAGCCGGTCGACGGCAGCTCAAGCCGCCGTTTCAATTCGCCGTCATTGGTCAGCAGCAAAAGCCCCTCGGAGTTCAGGTCAAGCCGGCCGACAGACATGACGCGCGGCATGTCTTCGGGCAGGTGGTCGAACACCGTGTCGCGGCCCTTTTCATCCGCGGCCGAGGTCACCAGCCCGTCGGGCTTGTAATAAAGCCACAGCCGCGCCGGTTCCAGTGCGGGCAGCGGCTGGCCCGAGACGGTGATCCTGTCGGCATCCGTCACGTTCAGCGCGGGCGAGGTGATGACCTTGCCGTTCACGCTGACTTCGCCCGCCTCGATCAGGCGTTCGGCCTCGCGGCGCGAGGCGACGCCCCGGCGCGAGAGGACCTTGGCGATGCGCTCGCCGTCTGGCGCCTCGCCTTTGGAGCTTGTGTTCTCGGCCATTTGGGGAAACCTTTGCGGGTGGGGAAAGCGACCGGGGGCCATACCCCCCGGGCCGCCAAGGATATTTGAGCCGGTATGAAAGAGCAACGCGGGTTTAACAGTTTCATGGACATCGCGCTGGAAGAGGCGCGGGCGGCGGGCGCGCGCGGCGAGGTGCCGGTGGGGGCCTGCGTGGTGCTGGGCGGGGCTGTGGTGGCACGGGCGGGCAACCGGACGCGGGAATTGTCAGACCCGACGGCCCATGCCGAGATGCTGGCGATCCGGGCGGCCTGTCGGGGCCTTG
>JALQYS010000220.1 GCA_023254015.1 Paracoccaceae bacterium | reverse complement strand
ATCACATGCGGCGTGCCGCTCGTGACGATGGTGATGCGCGACCGGTGCCCGGTATGGTCCACCTCGGCCACGGTCAGGCTGTCGATGTTATAGCCGCGGGCCGAAAACAGCCCGATCACGCGCGCCAGCACGCCCGGTTCGTTCTCGACAATCACCGCCAGCGTGTGGCTCACGATGCCCTCGGAATAGGAATCGCGCAGGTCATAGGCCGAATGGCTCGTCGAGCCTTTTTTGATGTTGAGCGCAGACATCTGTCTCATCCTCTGTGCAAAAATATCCCACGGGGGTGCGGGGGTGTGAAACCCCCGCTGCGACGATTACACCAGCACCGCGCCCGCGGCCTTGATCACGCCCTGCGTCTCGGCATTGCCCAGAAGCATCTCGTTATGCGGCTTGCCTGAGGGGATCATCGGGAAGCAATTCTCGTGCTTCTCGACAAGGCAATCAAAGATCACCGGCCCGTCATAACGGATCATTTCCATGATCGCGTCATCCAGATCCTTCGGGTCGCTGCACTTGATGCCCTTGCAGCCGAAAGCCTCGGCCAGTTTCACGAAATCGGGCAGGCTTTCGCTCCACGACGACGAATACCGCTCGCCATGCAACAGCTCTTGCCACTGACGCACCATGCCAAGGCGTTCATTGTTCAGGATGAACTGCTTGACCGGCGCGCGGAACTGCATCGCGGTGCCCATTTCCTGCATGTTCATCAGCCAGGACGCCTCACCGGCGATGTTGATGACCAGCGCCTCGGGGTGGGCGATCTGCACGCCGATGGAGGCCGGCAGGCCGTAACCCATGGTGCCAAGGCCGCCAGAGGTCATCCAGCGGTTCGGCGCATCGAACCCCAGGAACTGTGCTGCCCACATCTGGTGCTGGCCGACTTCGGTGGTGATATAGCGGTCCATGCCCTTGGTCAGGGCCTCAAGACGCTCCAGCGCGTATTGCGGTTTGATGGTCTTTTCCGAAGGCGTGTAGGTCAGGCACTTGACGGCCTTCCACTCGTTGATCTGCTTCCACCACTTGGCCAGACCTTCCTTGTTCACCTTGCGCCCGCGCGCCTTCCAGATGCGCAGGGCATCTTCCAGCACATGGCCGACATCGCCGACAATGCCCAGATCGACGCGGATCACCTTGTTGATCGACGAGGGGTCGATATCGACATGCACCTTGGTTGAACGGGGCGAGAAGTCAGCAATCCGGCCAGTGATCCGGTCGTCAAAGCGCGCGCCGATGTTCAGCATCAGATCGCAGCCGTGCATGGCCAGATTGGCCTCGTAAAGCCCGTGCATCCCCAGCATGCCGATCCAGTTGGCGCCCGAGGCCGGATAGGCGCCAAGCCCCATCAGGGTCGAGGTGATCGGGAAGCCGGTCGCATCGACGAATTCGCGCAGCAATTGGCTGGCGGCGGTGCCCGAATTGATGACACCCCCGCCGGTGTAGAACACCGGGCGTTCGGCGGTTTCCAGCATCTCGACCATGCGGGTGATGGCCTCGATGTCCCCCTTGACGCGCGGCTGATAGTGGTCGACCCGCGCCTTGGGGATGGGGGTGTATTCCGAGGTGGCAAATTGCACATCCTTCGGAATGTCGATCAGGACCGGGCCGGGGCGGCCGGATTTGGCGACATGGAAGGCCTGATGGATGGTTTCGGACAGCTTCGCCGTGTCCTTCACCAGCCAGTTGTGCTTGGTGCAGGGGCGGGTGATGCCCACAGTGTCGGCCTCTTGAAAGCCATCCGTGCCGATCATGAAGGTCGGCACCTGACCCGACAGCACCACCAGCGGGATCGAATCCATCAGCGCATCGGTCAGGCCGGTGACGGCATTGGTCGCCCCGGGGCCCGAGGTCACCAGCGCCACGCCCA
>JALQYS010000213.1 GCA_023254015.1 Paracoccaceae bacterium | reverse complement strand
GGTCATGGCCGTCTCATGCTTTAAGGATGGCAGGGGTATAGCGGCCCATGCGGGGCAGGGGAAGGCATGAAAAAGGGCGCGAAGTCTGGCCCGATCTGGGCCTTGGGCACGATGTCGGGCACCTCTCTTGACGGGGTGGATGCCGCCATGGTGCTGACTGACGGCGAGACGATTGCCGAATTCGGGCCCCACGCCTATCGTCCCTATAACGAGGCTGAGCGGCAGACGATCCGCGCCGCGCTTGGCCAATGGCCCGAAGGCGCGGCGGTGCCTGCTGCGGCCGAGGTGGTAGAAAGCGCCCATGCCGAGGTGCTCGCGCGCTTTGCCGGCGCGGACCTCATTGGTTTTCACGGCCAGACGCTGGCCCATGACCCGGGCGGTCGCGGCACGCATCAGTGCGGCGATGGCGCGGTTCTGGCCGAGGTTCTGGGCCTGCCCGTGGTCTGGGATTTCCGCACGACCGATGTGGCGATGGGCGGGCAGGGGGCGCCGCTGGCCCCATTCTTCCACCAGGCCTGCGCCCGTTTCATTAGGGCCGACCGGCCGCTGGCATTTCTCAACCTTGGCGGGGTCGGCAATCTGACCTGGGTCGATCCGGGCGTGACGCAGCCCGATGCCCCCGGCGCGCTTCTGGCCTTCGACACCGGCCCGGCCAACGCGCCGATCAATGACCTGATGCTGGCCCGCCTTGGCCTGCCACAGGACGAGGGCGGCGCCATGGCTGCCTCGGGCCGGGTGCATGAGGATCTGGTCGAGGCCTTCCTCACCCACCCCTATTTCTACAAGATGCCGCCCAAATCTCTGGATCGAAACGATTTTCGCGCGGCGCTGGTCGCGATGGACGCCTTGCCCACCCAAGATGCCGCCGCCACCCTCACCGCCCTCGCCGCCGCCTGCGTCGCGCGCGGGGCCGAGCATTTTCCACGCCCGGTGGAGCGGCTTTTGGTCACCGGCGGCGGGCGGCACAATGCGGTGATGATGCGGGAACTGGCGGCGCGCCTTGCCTGCCCCGTGGAACCGGTCGAGGCGGCGGGCCTCAATGGCGACATGCTTGAGGCGCAGGCCTTTGCCTATCTGGCGGTGCGGGTGATGCGGGGGATGCCCACGTCCTGCCCCTCAACCACGGGTGTGCCGGCCGCCGTCGGGGGCGGCCAGATCAGTCGCCCGTAGGATGGGCAATATTGCCCATCCTACGTTACAGCCGCGCGATCCGTTCGGTCAGCAGCGCAAAGAACCCGTCGGCATCCACGGATCCCACGAACAACGCATTCGCCGGCCGGCCCGTTACGCCCCACCAGTCAGCCACCGTCATGCCCAGCGTCAGGTCCGACTGCGTCTCGATTTCCACGTTGATGTGGCGGCCCTTGAACAGGCCCGGTTCCAGAAGATAGGCGATCACCGTCGGGTCATGCAGCGGCCCGCCGTCGCTGCCGTATTTCTCCATGTCATAGCGCTCGAAGAACTCCAGCCATTCGGCGCAGACCCTGCCCACCTCGGTGCCCATGGCGCGGAATTTCTCCACCCGGGCGCGGGTGGTCAGCACCTTGTGGGTCACGTCCAAGGGCATCACCACCAGCGGCACAGCGGATTTGAACACGATGTCGGCGGCCTCGGGGTCGACGTAGATGTTGAATTCGGCCGCCGGGGTCACGTTGCCCACCTCGAAATAGGCCCCGCCCATCAGCACGATCTGTTGCACCCGCCCGACAATATCCGGCGCGCGTTCAAAGGCGGTGGCGATATTCGTCAACGGCCCCAAAGGGCACAGCGTGACGGTATGCGCAGGCTCTCGCCGTAGGGTTTCAATGATGAAATCAACGGCATGTTCTGACTGCAACGCCATGGTCGGATCGGCGAGTTGCGGGCCATTCAGCCCGGTCTGGCCATGCACATATTCCGCCGTGACAAGCTTGCGTTTCATCGGGCGGTCGCAGCCCGCGTAAACCCGCGTCTGGGTCTTGCCGGCCAACTCGCAAATGATCCGGCTGTTCTTTTCGGTAAAGGTCAGCGGCACATTGCCGGCCACCGCCGTCACGCCCAGCACATCCAACTCCGGGCTGGCCAGCGCCAGAAGAATGGCAAAGGCATCGTCCTGCCCGGGGTCGGTGTCGATAATGATCTTGCGGGTCATGCCAGTCTCCCTTGGGCGTAAAGCTGTTGTCTAACAAGACTTTGCCCAAAGGGTCAAAGAAAAAGGGGGCCGCGACGGGCCCCCTTTGGCTTGGCCGGTTCCAGGCCGCTTAGTTGTCGAAGTCGACCGTCTCGATCAGTTTCAGCGCATCGGCGCGTTTGGCCGCAACATCTGCCAAGGGCAGGGTGTCCGGCGTGAACTCGCCCCAGCTTGCCACCAAGGACGAGCGGGCGACGCCGGGCTTCACCGGGAATTCATGGTTGGTTTCGGCATAGATTTTTTGCGCTGCATCCGACGACAGCCATTCCATCAGCTTCAGCGCGGCTTCTTTGTGTGGGGCCGATTTGGTCATCGCAACGCCCGAAATGTTCATATGCGTGCCGCCCGCCTCAAAGGTCGGGAACACCACATTCACGCTTTCGGCCCAAGCCTTCTGCTCGGGGTCGGCCAGCATTTGACCCATGTAATAGGTGTTGCCGACGGCGATATCACATTCCCCGGCCCAGATCGCCTTGACCTGATCGCGGTCGCCGCCATCGGGTTTGCGCGCCAGGTTGGCTTTCACGCCTTGCAGCCAGCTTTCGGTATAGGCGGCGTCATGATGCGCCAGAACCGCCGCCGTCAGACCAACGTTATAGTCATGCGTGCCGGACCGGGTGCAAATGCGGCCCTTCCACTTGTCGGAGGCGAGATCTTCATAGGTCGTCACCTCACCCGGCTTCACCCGCTCTTTCGAGGCATAGATGATGCGCGCGCGCGCGGTCAGGCCGAACCAGTGGTCGCCCGGATCGCGGTAATCGGCCGGGATATTGGCCTCCAGCACATCGGACTGCACCGCTTGGGTGACGCCAGCGTCCACCACCTGCATCAGGCGCGCGATGTCTACCGTCAGCACCAGATCGGCGGGCGAACGGTCGCCCTCAGCCTCCAGCCGTTCCACCATGCCCTTTTCCACAAAGGCCACATTC
>JALQYS010000091.1 GCA_023254015.1 Paracoccaceae bacterium | reverse complement strand
CCGGGACTTCGACCGTCAGGTCGCAGAGTTCCAAGTGCGCGTGGCCGTCCTGAACGGCTTCACCGCCCTCGGCACGCCAATCACAGAGGTCACGGGATAAGTCTGTCTGGCGAAAGGGAAACTCTGGCCCTCAGCCAATTTGTGCAACAGAGCCCGTGTTTGACCCCGTCTCGAAGACGGGCGACCGGCTGCGCACCAGCAAAGGGTTCAACGAAGCGGTTTATGCCTCGGTCGAGGATGTCGCAGGCCCCGATGTGCTGGTGAAATTCGCCGTCGCGCCAAAGCTGGCACTTGGGCAATCGGCGGCAGACTATGCCGCGCTTGTCGCGGGGGGCAGGCAGGCATTGTTCAAGGACATGACGGTAGAACAGGTCACCGCCGCGCTTGAACTGGACCGCTATGTGCTGCTGTAATTGCCGTTGCTGAGGCAACGAAGGCGCGGCGGGGGCAAGACACCCCTACCGCGCCAGAGGCGCCCCGCAACGCAACACCAGGGTGTCATGGGAGGGCGCTGAAACAGTCCCGTTTCGACAAGGTCTTGCGCAAGTGAACCACTTGAACCTGTGGCGCTGAACCTGCTCGACCTCAAAGCATTTGGCGAGCGCATCGCAGCAAGGCACCAAGACAGCCAAACCGCGGAAATCCAGATCCGCATCGCACTGACCAACCGCTTGAACGCCCTCGGCACAGCCGAAATCATTCGCGTGGCCCGAAGCCGAACGGGAAAGTCATGCCTCAGGCGTGAGTTGCTCAACGTCATCCCGCCGGCAGTCCCTGATCGCGGGAGCCGCGATCAGGATTTGCTTGCAGGCGCCGGTTTGACGGCGCCCCTTGCTGCCTGTCAGCTCAGCGATCAACCAAGCTGGGCTGCAACCTCGTCGGACATGTCGAAGTTGTGAGTGACGGTCTGAACATCGTCATCCTCTTCCAGCATGTCGATCAGACGCATCAGCTTTTGCGCGGTTTCCAGATCCACCTCGGTGCGGGTCTGCGGGCGGAAGATGATCTTCGACTCGGTGCTTTCGCCGAGCGCCTTTTCCAGCGCGTCCGACACTTCGGACAGGTTTTCCACCTGACAATAGATCCAATGACCCTCGTCATCGGATTCAACGTCATCGGCACCCGCCTCGAGCGCGGCCATCATCACGTCATCGGCACTGCCGGCGCTGGCGGGATAGGTGATCTCGCCGACCCGGTCGAACCCGTGGGAAACCGAACCGGTCTGCCCCAGATTGCCGCCGCATTTCGAGAAATAGCTGCGCACGTTGGAGGCGGTGCGGTTCAGGTTGTCGGTCATCGCCTCGACGATGATCGCAATGCCGTTCACGCCATAGCCTTCATAGCGGATTTCGGTGTAATCCGCCGCGTCCCCGCCCGAGGATTTCTTGATCGCGCGGTCGATCACGTCCTTCGGCATCGAAACAGCCTTCGCGGCCTTGACCGCCAGACGCAGACGCGGGTTCTTGTCAGGATCGGGGTCGCCCATCTTGGCGGCGACGGTGATTTCCTTCGACAGTTTGGAAAACATCTTCGAGCGCAGCTTGTCCTGCTTGCCCTTGCGATGCTGGATATTGGCCCATTTGGAATGGCCTGCCATGGCCTGAAACTCCGATCAGTTCGGTGATGGGGCCGTCTACACCACGCGCGCCCCCGGCGGCAAGCCCCGTGCGAAGCCGGCACAGGATGGGCGGTCCCGCGCGTCTGCGCGGCGCCCCCCATCCTTATGGATAAAGCGGCCAGAACAGCGGGATCAGCGCCGAGCACAAGAGCCAGGTGATGATGTTCAGCGGCACGCCCACTTTGGTGAAATCCAGGAACTTGTAGCCGCCCGGGCCATAGACCATCATGTTGGTCTGGTATCCGATGGGCGTGGCAAAGGCCAAGGTGGCCGAAAACATCACCGCCACCACGAAAGGCCGCGGATCGGCGCCCAGCTGATGCGCCAATTCAATTGCAATCGGGGTGAAGATCACAGCCACCGCATTGTTCGACAGGAATTCGGTCAGGATCAGCCCGATCAGGTAAATCACCAGAATGGTGGCAAAGGGCGACAGCCCCTCCATCCAGGGGCGCACGCCGGTCACGATCATCTCGACCGCGCCCGACCGGTCCAGCCCCTCGCCCACCGC
>JALQYS010000074.1 GCA_023254015.1 Paracoccaceae bacterium | reverse complement strand
GGGTCTCTCAGCTGGGCAAGATGATGCGGTTCATCTTCGCTGTGACGCGATTGCTCAGCGGGAAATGCTTCATCGTTTCTTGCATGATCGCTCAGACGAGTTGATCACGTCTGCCTTCGGTTCGTGCCCTGCTGGATATCTCGCGGTTCTGAAACGTATTCCGACAAAGGCTGAGCGAGACGTGACGGTGTTCAGGCATCTGCATGACTTGCTGTCGGATCATCCGCATCTTGGTAACCAGCTGTTCAAACACGGTCGAGTTTCAAACCGACTTGTGAAGCTGCTGACCTGTCTGCCCGCACCGTTGAAGCATCTTCGGGTGGCGGAACAGTTTGACGGTGATCCACGTATCTTTGATGGCTTCATGTCCACCTACGCTGCGTTGACGGGTCAGGACGAGCTTGCACCTGCTGATATGACTTGCATCCTTCGTGGCAAGAAACCGGGGACGCTGCTTCAACGCATTTATCACGCCATCCCCTTTCCAGCACCGTTTCTGCCGGAGACGGATCGGATCAAGCACTTGCACAACGGTGAGGCTATGGTTGCGGCAGCGGCTCGTTACGAGAACTGCCTCCGTAATTGGATCGGGGAGGCACATCGCGGGGAACAGCAATTTTATGAAGTCGTGCTGGCCGATGGCTCTACAGCGATTGCTGCCCTCAAAAATGATTTGCCCGCAGCGTGGTTGCTGGAGGAGGTAAAGCTTACGGCCAACGGAGAACCTGACGATGTGTTGCAAGAGGAACTGTCAGAATACTTGGCCAAGTTTGGTGTGCGTGTTGGACCTACGCTTGAGGCCATGCTTCAGAGGTTCGGGCGGTCTAGTCTGGTGGAAGCAGAGGCAGATTTGTTTGGGCTGGATGCTGACCTTCTTGAGTTCTTGGGTGACGTAGGCTGAGCCGTTCTGCGATAATGTTGCGGTGAATATTGTTATTTAATATCAATTGCTTAGATCATAATTTTGCTTGACAGAATCGCCCGAATTTGCTATTCTGCAATTCTAGCGGCGATTATTAGTCGTGAATTTTTAAACATTAGGAAAATTATAAAATGGCAAAATATCATTATTATGGTGGGAGCACCATCATCAACCCACAAGCTGAGGCTTGGATTGACGGAAAGTGGTTTGAGGGAACCTACCACTTCACCCGAGAACGAGTCATCGACAAGCTTATGGAAGGAACCCTGAAGGTGGGTCCGATCTACAACCGCAAGCTCAAGAAGGAAATCAAGAGTTGCGGTGGCATTGAACAATGGGCACGTGCTCAGCCTGAATTTAGGCCACTGGTGGAGAGCGACGCCGAACAAGCAGTTCCACCCCTGCCCATCGCCCGAAAGCCCCCAAGCAATCGTCGCAGACGGTGACGCCACCTGTGACCCATCATGTAGACGGCCAACCCTAACCGGTTGCCGTTCTACAATGCGGTCATCCCCCAACCCCAACACCCTTTGCAACCCGAACCCTGTTTCATTTGGCTACACCCAACGGTGTCAGACACGGTGAAACATTTTGACCCCGGAATAACTGTTTCTTTTGGGTGCGAATCGTTGTTTTGATACACCGTCCCGGCTAACATTAGACCCATATGAAACACATATGGGGTTTTCATGCGGATCGGTTATCGTCGCGTCTCAACGATTGACCAAAACCTTGCCCGACAAGACTTGGGTGATGTGGACAGGGTCTTTGAAGAAAAGCTGAGTGGGGCTTTCGCCAAAGATCGCCCCCAGCTGCAAGCCATGATCGAGTTCGCTCGTGAAGGCGATGAGGTGGTCATCTACAGCATCGACCGCATGGCTCGTGATCTTCGTGACTGTTTGAACATCGTCACCACCCTGAATAACAAAGGGGTCACAGTTACCTTCCTGTCCGAGCGGTTGTCATTCTCTGGTAATGAGGATGATCCTTTCGCCAAGTTGCAGTTGCATTTGATGTCGGCCTTTGCCGCCTATGAGTTGGCCATTCTGAAACATCGCCAGAAGGCAGGTATTTTGAAGGCAAAAGAACGTGGCATCTATAAGGGCAGGCCACCAACCACCGATGTTGCGGCCATCATGGCCATGCATCGTGAAGGACACGGTGCCACCCATATCGCCCGCACGCTGAACATCAGTCGTGCCACTGTCTACCGCACGCTGAACACAGCCGGTGTCACCGGTGCTGGTAGCAAGCCGATGAACGACACGGTTGCCGCCACCGAATGAAACAGCCGTCACGCGAGCGGTGATGTTCCAAAGGCTGGCGTCAAGATTCCGACAGACCGGCCACGTCAAGATTCCGACACTTGCCGCCCACCGTCCCGCAAACGGTTGGTCGGCATGATGTGGCCGCGATTCCGGGATGGCGATGTCGGGCCATCTGGAGCACAGTAGAACTCATCGTAGGAGTATTCGGTTCAAGAAAACCTGACTGGCACGATTTGCGACGGCCTACCGCCGGAGCCAAATCTTCCTTAAGCTACTGAAATCACAGCGGTTCCCCTTCGGGGGTCCGTTGCTGTGACACCAGACTGTGACACCACTTCGGTGGTGGATGGCGTCGGTCTCCTACAAGGAGCCCGGACAGATGACCGCCCTTCCCCATTTGACCCGCCGTGACGGGGTCTATTACTGGCGCCGCAAGTCGCGCCGGTTGTCCACAGGTTCGATTGACCTGAGGGTCTCGCTCCGCACGACAGACCGAAGCCGCGCCATTACACTGGCACGGATGTTAAGTGCGGACAGCGAGACGATCATGCCAGCCCTGGAGCAAAGCCGGATCACCTTGGACGAGGCCAAGCGTTACCTGCATCATGTGGTGAGGTCGCATACGGAAAATGCTGCCGATCTGCGGCGCAACTTGCGTCTGCGCTACGGCGTGCCGAGTTGCGACATGCAGGACCGTTTCGCATGGGCCAAAGCAAAGGCCTGGGAGCTTCTGGCTCGTATGGGCACGGGCGCGAGCATCACGGAACGGGTTGAACAAGAACTGATCGCGCAAGGCCGGAGTGCCGATGACATTCGGATATTGGAACTTGTCCTGGAACAAATCATCAAACCCAGCCTGACCTCGGATCGTGAAGCCGTGGATCGTGCCATGGAGTTCGAACAGGTAAACGGCCGTGTTCCCGCTTCGGATGCCGAAGACCTGCAACTGCTGGAACTGCACATCGAGGGCAAACGGGCAGCCCAGACGGCAATCCGGAACACCTCCGTGGAACTTCTGGCCGCCGAGGTGGTGCTGGACATGAACCCCACCGCCCCGCCCCGGCCTAATGAAACGGTGCCTGTCCCTCGGCCCCTGACATGGCCAGCGGATGCACTGCCTCTCCGGCTCGAACCTGCCACCATTCCAGCGGTCGCATCCTCCGTGCCTGAGGAGGTGCCCACCCTCGATCCATCCATCTCTGCCGTCATTGATCGGATGAACGAGTGCAAGCGGCATGATGATGGCGGCTTTGAAGATAAAACTGCCCGTCAATACCAAGCCTTCGGTGCGCTGCTCCAACGAGTCATCGGAAAGGCTGACGTCCGGGATCTGGTTCAGGCCGATGTCGTGAAATTTCGGGCGGTCCTGTTCCGACTGCCGAAATCCTTCGGCAAGAGCCCCAAGGATCACACTGCGCCAATTGAGGAAATCCTCGAAAAAGCGGCGGCCTTGCCGAAGGAAAAGGTCGGCATGGCGATCGCCACCGTCAATCGCTATCTCGATCATTTCAGCGCTCTGGTGAACAGCGCCAAGGCAGAAGGCCTTGATGTTGATCCCAAATTGTCTCCCGGCACCTTGCGTCGCAAAGAACGCGTCCGGCAGCGCGACAAGAAAAGAACCTTCACGCGTGCCGAACTTCAGACTCTGTTCCGGCATGCTTTCTGGACCGATGAAAATACCGCCCGCAGCATTCCTCCCTTGGATCAAAGACGTGTCAGCGGATTGTACTGGGTGCCGCTGATTTGCGCCTACAGCGGTATGCGGCGTGAGGAGATTTCCGGCTTCAGCCCTGAAAACTTCAAGGAAGAAGACGGGATCTGGTATTTTGAACTGATACCGACCTCAACGCGCCGCCTGAAAACTGCGGCTTCGGTACGTCGGATTCCCGTACACGGTGACCTGATTTCCCTGGGCCTGTGTGATGTGGTCCAGCATGCCCAAAAGAGACACCCATCCCTGCTCTTTCCCGACCTGCGGGAACCGAGTTCCAAGATTTTCGGCCGTAAAGTCGGACGGTTCATAGAAAAAATGATCGCCGAAATCTGGGGCGCGACCGGCGACGGCCTGTCCCTGCAAAGCGCTCGCCATTACGTCCAACACATCCTGTGTGAGTGCTGGACGTAATCTCCCCAAAAGCGCTGGATGAAAATTCCCCAGTTTGGCGCTGATGCCGATGGTCAGGGGGGCATGCCCCCCTGACCATCGGCGGCGCAGAATTCCCCCTGCTGATGCCAAGGGAAGGGCGGGCAGGTGGTAGGATTGAGGGAGATCGTGATGATCTTGGAATTGAAGCGTCAGGGCCTGGGCGTCAGCGCGATAGCGCGGCAGACGGGGCTGGATCGCAAGACGGTGCGGAAATATCTCGAGCGGGGTCTGGTGGCCCCTATCTATGGGCCGCGGGAACCGGGTGAACGACTGGCCAGCCGGTTCGGGTCGTATCTGACGGAACGGCTGTCAGCCTTCCCGGGCCTCTCCGCGCGCAGGCTGCATCGCGAGATCAAGGCGATGGGTTATGAGGGGGCCTATTCGACACTGACGGAGTATCTTCGCCTGATCCGGCCCGCGGTTCCGCGACAGTTCGAGCGGCGCTTCGAGACCGGGCCGGGTCAGCAGGCGCAGGTGGACTTTGCCGAGTTCCAGGTCGCGTTCACCTCGGATCCTGGCGCTCTTCGCAAGGTCTGGCTGTTCAGCATGGTGCTGGGCCACAGCCGCTGGCTGTGGGGGCGGTTCTGCCCGAACCAGACGCTGGAAACGGTGATGCGCTGCCACATCGCTGCCTTCGACGCGATGGGCGGCGCCTGCATCGAGGTCCTCTATGACCGGATGAAGACGGCGGTCATCGGCGAAGATTCTGCGGGCGTGGTGACCTACAACGAGTCTCTCGTGGCGCTGCTGGCGCATTACGGGTCCGCCCCGCGGGCGTGTCAGCCCTATCGCGCCAAGACGAAAGGCAAGGTCGAGCGGCCCTTCCGCTACGTGCGCCAGGACTTCTTCCTCGGGCGCAGCTTCTGCGACATGGATGATCTGAACGTCCAGTTCGAGGAGTGGCGCACAACCATCGCCAACCCCCGCGTGCATGCCACCACGCAACGGGTCGTGGACGAACATTTTGCCGAGGAGAGGCCGCATCTGCTGCGCTTGCCGCTGCATCCCTACGACGCCGTGCTGACGGTGGAGCGGCGCATCAGCCAGGAAGGGATGGTCGCGGTTGGCGGCAACCAATACAGCGTTCCGGACACGACACGGCGCCGCCTTGTCGAGGTCCAGAACCATCCGGCCGAGGTGCGGATCTTCGAGGACGGTCGACTGATCGCCAGCCATCCGGTGCTGGAGGGCAAGAACCAGCGCCGGGTCGATCCCAGCCACCGCAAGCCGGTTCCTGTCGCCCGGCAGGCGGCATCTCTCCCGCCAGCACCGGTCGATGCCCCGGTGGCCCGCCGTCCGCTGGCGTTCTATGAAGCGGTCGGTCGACGCCTGGCCAATGCACCGGAGGATCGCCGTCCATGATCCCCGTGACCGACCGCATCCGCCAGAGCCTTGTCAGTTTGCACATGGCCCGCGCCTTGGAGACGCTGGACCAGACGCTCAGCCAACTTGAGCGGGGCGAGATCAGCGCCATCGAGGCCATCGACGCGCTGTTGGCTGAAGAGTTGAACCTGCGCGAAGGACGCCGCATCGGGGTGGCGCTGCGCACCGCGCGCCTGATGCCCATCAAGACGCTGGAAAGCTTCGACTTCTCATTCCAGCCGTCGCTCGACCGCAACCGTATCATGGCGCTGGCCCAGCTCGAGTTCATCAAGCGGGCCGAGGTGCTGCACTTCCTTGGCCCGCCCGGCACCGGGAAAAGCCATCTCGCCACGGCCATCGGCGTGGCTGCGGTGAAAGCAGGGCGCAGCGTCTACCGGTGCAGCCTCGCTGAGCTGATCGAGGCGCTGACCAAGGCTGAACGCGAGGGGCGCCTGGGCGAAAAGATCCGCTTCTATGCACGTGCCTCGCTGCTCATCGTCGACGAGATCGGCTACTTGCCCATCACCAGCGGCGGAGCCAACCTGTTCTTCCAGCTCGTCAACGCCCGATACGAAAAAGGCGCCATGATCCTGACCTCGAACAGGGGCTTCGCGGAATGGGGCGAGATCTTCGGCGATCCGGTCGTCGCCACCGCGCTGCTCGACCGACTGCTGCACCACGCCGTCGTGGTCCAGATCGAAGGCGCCAGCTATCGGCTGCGCCACCACGCCGACCTGATCCCAGAGCACACCCGCTCACACGCCACCATCACACCGCCACCGCCGCCCAAACGTCGCGGTCGGCCACCGAAAAACGGAGGCGCCCATCACATGCACGGCTGATCGCCAAACCCGCGAGGTGGGGAATTTTGCGCCAGCACTTCCGGGGAATTCTGATCCAGCATTTACATCCTGGACTTGGACAAACTGGTGCCAGAAAAGGTGGCCCGCGAGATCATGGGGCATGAGGGCACCGATGTGCATTCCACGGTCTATGGCGACCAATGCCCGATCACCGATTTGAAAGCGGCAATCGATCGTCTTCCCTCTCTCATCAATCTTCCGAGTTTTCCCAGAGGCCGCATCAGGTAGCTCAAACCGAAACTGCTGCCCTTTCTGGGTGTTTGATCCCACGATTTGATGGTGCGATCCTTTCTTTGGAATGGAAGGATGCCCTATGGGACAAGTTCGTCACGGCAGCGCCACGACCACGCACGCTGTCCGAGCAGCAATACAGCGATCGCAAGCTTCGCTCGCGCAGCTGAGCCGGGAGCTGGGGGTCAACCCCAAGACCGTTGCAAAGTGGCGCAAGCGCGCGACCGTCGAGGATATGAAGACCGGGCCTTCCGAGCCTCGATCCACCGTTTTGACGGAGGCTGAGGAGGCGATGGCCGTGGCATTCCGGCGCCATACGCTGCTGCCATTGGACGATTGCCTTTACGCCCTGCAGCCTTCGATCCCCCACCTGACGCGATCTGCGTTGCACCGCTGTCTGCAGCGGCATGGCATCTCGCGCCTGCCTGATATGGAGGGCGACAAGCCGAAGCGTGCGAAGTTCAAACGTTACCCCATAGGGTTCTTCCACCTCGACATAGCCGAGGTGCAAACCGCTGAAGGCAAACTATATTTGTTCGTTGGCATCGACCGAACGAGCAAGTTCGCCGTAACCCAATTAGTCGACAAGGCCGACAGAAAAACTGCCTGGGAGTTCCTTCAGCATATGCTCGAAGCCGTGCCCTACAAAGTCCACACTATTCTCACGGACAACGGGATCCAGTTCGCGGAGCAGCCGCGGAACCGGAACACGATCTACTCCCGGCCGATGCGCTTCGATATGATTTGCGAGGCAAACGGGATCGAACACCGGCTGACCAAGCCCAACCATCCCTGGACCAACGGGCAGGTCGAGCGCATGAATCGCACGATCAAGGAGGCCACCGTCAAACGCTTCCACTACGAAACCCATGACCAGCTGCGAACACACCTCGGAGACTTCATGGGGGCCTACAACTTCGCGCGCAGGCTCAAGACCCTCGGTGGCCTCACGCCCTACGAATACATCTGCAAGATCTGGACATCAGAGCCGGACAGATTCATCCTAAACCCGATCCACCAGATGCCGGGACTGAACACCTAATCTCACCCGCGCTCAAATGCGCGCTTCGGCATGAATCCACAAGGGTGCGTGACACTCTGCCCCTGCGCGTCGAAAAGATGCAGCGCCCCCGGCGCGGGGTCGAAGCGGCAGGTCTGGCCCTCGGCGATCCGGACCTGGCCCGAGACCTTGGCGATGAAATCGACCGCGCCCGTCATGTGGAGAAGCTGCACCTCGCCCAGGTGTTCGATCAACCGCACCTGGCCCGAAAGGCAACCGGTTTCCGACAGGACCAGGTCCTCGGGGCGCAGGCCCAGGTGGCCCTGGGGTCCGGGCAGGTCCAGGCCGGTGGCCATCCGCAGCCCGCCTTTCAACACCGCCTCTTGCCCCTGAAAGCCCACAGGAAAGATGTTCATCGCGGGCGATCCGATGAAACCCGCCACAAACAGGTTGGCCGGGTGGCGGTAAAGCTCGATGGGGCGGCCCACCTGCTCGATCCGGCCCGCGCGGAGGACGACGATCCGGTCGGCCAGTGTCATGGCCTCGACCTGGTCATGGGTCACATAGATCA
>JALQYS010000615.1 GCA_023254015.1 Paracoccaceae bacterium | reverse complement strand
CAACACCCGTGGGGTTGTTGTTGCCGGTGGTGTGGAAGGCCCAGATGTGAACGGCCACAAGGGCGGCGATCACGAAGGGCAGGAGATAATGCAGCGAGAAGAAGCGGTTCAGCGTGGCATTGTCCACGGCCGGGCCGCCCAGGAGCCATTCCTGAATGGTCGGGCCAACACCGGGGATCGCGCCAAACAGGCCGGTGATCACCGTGGCGCCCCAGAACGACATCTGACCCCAGGGCAGAACGTAACCCATAAACGCGGTCGCCATCATCGCCAGATAGATCAGCATGCCGACGATCCAGGTCACCTCGCGCGGGGCCTTGTAGCTACCGTAGTAAAGGCCGCGGAAGATGTGGATATAGACTGCAAAGAAGAACAGCGACGCGCCGTTGGCATGCAGGTAGCGCAGCATGTGCCCGCCGTTCACGTCACGCATGATATGCTCAACGCTGGCGAATGCCATGTCGACGTGGGGGGTATAGTGCATCACCAGCACAATGCCGGTCACGATCTGAAGTGCCAGACAGAACGCAAGGACGATGCCCCAGATCCACATCCAGTTCAGGTTCTTCGGCGTCGGGATCATCAGGGTGTCATAGGCCAGGCCGACGATCGGCAGGCGCTTGTGCAGCCAGGTCTGGATGCCCGGCTTGGGTTCGTAATGGTCGTGCGGAATACCGGCCATTTGTCTTGCTCCTTAGCCCAGCTTGATGGTGGTGGCGTCTTCGAAGGCGGCAACCGGAACGTCCAGGTTGCGCGGGGCCGGTCCCTTGCGGATACGGCCGGCGGTATCATAGTGCGAGCCATGGCAGGGGCAGAACCAGCCGCCGAACTCACCCGCGCCATTGCCGATCGGCACGCAGCCCAGGTGGGTGCAGACGCCGATCATCACCAGCCACTCACCCGCTTCGTCCAGCGCGCGGTTTTCGTCAGATGCGTCCGCGCCGGGCTTGTTGGCATTCTCGGCGGTGGCATCGATCAGCTCTTCCATCTTGACTGCACGGGCAGCCTCGATCTCTTCGGGCGAGCGGCGGCGGATGAACACCGGCTTGCCGCGCCACTTCACCGTCAGCTGGGTGCCCACTTCAACGCCGGAGACATCGACGAAAATCGAGGCCAGCGCGCGGGTATCCGCCGAAGGGTTCATCTGGTTGACCAGCGGCCAAACGGCCGCGCCGGTCGCAACAGCGCCCGCTCCGGCGGTCGCGTAATACAGGAAATCCCTGCGGGTGCCTGCGTCATTGTCTGCGTGGGACACGAGATCTTCTCCCTTCCACGGCCGCGGCGTTGCGACCCATATGCCAACGGGGCCGCGGTGACCCGCAGCCTTGCCGGGCGGTTTCTAGCCAAGGACAAAGGCCGCGTCCAGCGGTCAAAGGCGCGCAGGGGGGGCAGTTTTTCGCTTTTGTTGCACGCCACCCTTGAAAAGCCTGACACTGCGCCCAAAACCCACAGCTGAGTTGCAGGTTTCGCCGATGACCGGCCATTCGTTGCCCCAGGCCCAGCGGCCTCGGCGGAAGGCAACTGCGGCGGCAACGTGTGGTCTTTGTGCAGATTCTTGATTGGTCTCTTCGCTTTTGCGATCCACCGCGCTAGATGCCAGAAGAGAGGTGCATCCATGCTGAATGATCCGTTGTTCATCCTTGCCGCTGTGGCAAGCCTTGCGGTTCTGGTCATCCTGATGATCGGAATCGGCGGTTTCGC
>JALQYS010000581.1 GCA_023254015.1 Paracoccaceae bacterium | reverse complement strand
ACAAGAGACGAGGGATTCGGACATGAACAAGGCAATCACCGAGGGTTTGGCTCTGATGCCGCCGCCGTTTTCGGCGGGGCTGTCGCTGTGGTCGCGCGAGGATGGGCGGCCGGGGGATGACAGCTATGCCGGCCAGCCGGATGCCGCCTTTGTGCCCGCCGATCAGGATTTCCAAGGCTGTCTGGAGTTGCAGAAGCTGACCGCGCTGCAAAAGCTGCGCTGCTTTCAGCAAATCCCGTTCCAGCCCGGCCTTTACCTGCGCGTCACCGTGCGGCTGAAGGCGATCAGCGGCCCCCTGCCTTCGGTGCGCATCGCGGGTTGGGCGGGCAGTTCGGGCGGGGCCAATGTGACCACGGCCCAGCAGCAGGGGCCGGCGGTGGCGCTGACCGGCTATGGTCAGGTGGTGACGGTGTCGGCGATCATCGGCTCGGGCAACCGGACGGGCGTCGACATGGTCTGGGGCACGGCGCCCGCCTATGGCCATCTGGGGCTGGACCTGACCGGGCCGACCGGAGGGGTCTTGCGGATCGATGACGTCGTGATCGAGGATGTCACCGCGATCTTTCACAACGACATGTTCGACTGGATCGATGTGCGGGACTATGGCGCGGTGGGCAATGGCGTGACCAATGACTGGCCGGCCTTCGAGGCCGCCGATGCCGCGGCGAATGGCCGGACGGTCGTGGTGTCGCCGGGCAGCTACTACCTGGCCAGCCACTTCACCTTTGACAATCCGGTGAAATTCGAGGGCACGCTGGTGATGCCCGCCGATCAGCGCCTGTCGTGCACACATGATTACAACCTGAACACCTATGTCGCCGCCTTCGGGTCCGAGCTGGAGGGGTTTCGCCGCGCCTTGCAGGTGCTGTTCCACTTCACCGACCACAACACGCTTGATCTGAACGGCCGCCGGGTAGAGCTGACCGGGCCGATCGATGTGGCGGCCCTTGCCGGGCTGACGGCCTTTGGCCAGCGGCGGGTTCTGACCAACGGGGTTCTTGGCGCGGCCCCGGGCGCGGGCTGGGACAGCCAGACGGTCACGGCTGTTGCCACCTACGATACCGCCAGCCCCAACCGGCTGTCGGCGGTGGCCAATATCGCGGCCATTCCCGTTGGCGCCCGCGTCAGCGGCACCGGCGTGGGCCGCGAGGTCTATGTCGCGTCAAGGAACGTCGCGGCTGGAACGCTGGAGTTGAGCCAGCCGCTGTGGGGCGGCAATGGCACGCGCAGCTACAGCTTCACCCGCAACCGCTACATGCTCGATTTCTCGGGGTTTCAGGATCTGTGGCGGTTCGAGATCAGCGATCTGGAATTCTCATGCGGCGGCATCGCCAGCGGCGTGAACCTTGCCACTTCGGGCAGCATCTTCCGGCTGGACCGCTGCACCTTCCAGTCGCCACGTGACCGCGGTGTCACATCGATCAAGGCCGGCTGTCAGGGGCTGGTGATCGAAGGCTGCCTGTTCAACGCCGGGGTCACCGACCCGCCGCGCACGGTGATCGGGTTCAACGTCAACGCCAATGACGCCAAGATCCGCAACAACCGCTCGGCCTTCTGCACGACCTTCGGCATCTTTGCCGGGGGCAGCCATATCATCATGGGCAACCACATCTTCCCCAACAACAGCGGCTCTGCCACCCTGCGCAGCGCGGCGCTGGTGTTCACCACGCCGCAGGTGCGGGGCTTCGTGAGCGGCAATTACATCGACCACTGCTATATCGAGCTGTCGAACGAATACGACGCCGCGCCGGATTTCGGCTCCAGTTTCACCTTTGGCGGGCTGTCGATCAACGGCAACCTGTTCCTGTGTTCAGACGTCAGCCCGGCGTTCCGGTTCATCACGGTCAGCCCGAAGGGGGCGGGACATTCCCTGTTCGGGCTTTCGGTGACGAACAATGTGTTCCGCAGCTCGGAAGGCTCGATCGAGCGGGTCGAGATGGTGGATACCTCGAACGGCACGCTGAACCCCGGCAGTTTCCGCAACGTGGTCTTTGCAAACAACACCTTCACCGGGATTTCGCAGGAAACGATCAGCCCGGTCTTTGTCGAACATGTGCAGAACACCACCAGCGAGACCTGGGTGGTGGATGCGGCCGCCTTCCTGCCCTTCGCCGGGCGGGCGCGCAATGTCGAGGCGGTGGTGTTGAAAGGGCCGGCGCGCAATGCCGCGAACACGGTGCAATGGGCGCAGCCCTATGCAGAGGTCAATCAGGGCCCGGCGCAGAACCTTGTCCATCTCAAATGGCCCAGTGCGGTGAAAGGGACCGCCATGGTGACGCTGCGCTGCGACAACCCGTATTGAGCAGGCCCTATTCAGCCACTTGCCCCGGGCCTTGCAGTTCGGCGGCGGAAAGACGGCAGGCGCGGGCAAAGCCGCCGTTCAGCAGGGCGCTTTCCGGCACGAGCCGGACAAAGGCGAAATCGGCGAAATCGATGTAAAGGGCCGCCTTCGGGTGGCCCTTCAGCCAATGGTCGCGCAAGGCGGGGCGGGCGGGATCATCGGCGGCCACGAAGGTGGCCCTTGCCCGGATCATCAGCCGCGGGTGGGTCAGCGGATCGCCCTTGTCCCCCACCTCGCCCAGCATCACCGAACAGCGCGGATCAGCCCGCAGCCCGGCCGAATGCGGGGCCAGCGCCGAGATCAGCGTCAGCGGCCCGCCTTCGGGGCAAAGGCCAAAGGCGATGCGGCTGACCGAGGGATGGCCGGTTTCGGCATCGGCCCAGGCCAGCGCGGCATGGCGCAACGTCATCAGCGCGCGGGCCTGCGAAAGGGCCGCGTCATCGGCAGGCTGGACCGGATCGGGCTTGGTCGCCATTGTGCCAGAACTCCTCTTTCGGGCGACATGTCGCCACAGGGCCACGCCAGGGCTGTTGACATGCCGCTTTCAGGGGCGTTTGTTAGCGGTATTTCAGACCTTCCGCCATGATTTCTGGCCCCCTTCCACGCACAGGTTGCCGCCCCATGGCCCTTTCGCCCACGCCTTCCCAGACCTCTTCGGAATTCCTGCCCAAACTCGTCTCGACCCTGCGCGAGGGCTATCGGCCCGCCGATCTGCGTGCCGATGCGCTGGCGGGGCTGACCGTTGCCATCGTGGCGCTGCCCTTGTCGATGGCCATTGCCATCGCCAGCGGCGTCAGCCCCGAGCGGGGCCTGTTCACCACCATCGTGGGCGGCTTCCTTGTTTCGGCGCTTGGCGGGTCGCGGTTCCAGATCGGGGGGCCGGCCGGGGCCTTCATCGTGCTGATTTCGGCCTGCATCGCGCAGATCGGGCTGCAGGGCCTGTTGTTGGCCACCATGCTGTCGGGGCTGTTCATGATGGGGCTGGCGCTGCTGAAGGCGGGGTCTTACGTCCGCTTCATTCCCTATCCGGTGACGGTGGGCTTTACCGCCGGGATTGCTGTCATCATCTTTGCCAGCCAGATCAAAGATCTTCTGGGCCTGACGCTGCCGGGCGCCGAACCGGCCGAATTCCTGCACAAGATCAAGGCGCTTTGGGCGGCGGGCGACACGCTGAACCCGGCGGCCCTGGGCGTGGCGGTCGGCACCATCGCGGTGATCGTCGCGATCAAGCGCTGGCGTCCGCAGGCCCCGAACCTGCTGATTGCGGTCACGCTGGCCGCCGTGGCGGTGGCGGTGCTGAAGCTGCCGGTCGAGACGATCCAGAGCCGCTTTGGCGACCTGCCCCGCGTGCCCCCTGCCCCGGCCCTGCCCGACACCAGCCTTGATGCGCTGCGGGCGGCCCTGCCCTGGGCCCTGTCCTTCACCCTGCTGGGCGCGATCGAAAGCCTTCTGTCGGCGGTGGTGGCCGATGGCATGTCGGGCCGCCGCCACCGGCCGAATGCCGAACTCTTGGCGCAGGGCGTGGCCAATGTCGCCGCCCCGCTGTTTGGCGGGTTCTGCGTGACCGGGACCATCGCCCGCACGGCGACCAACGTGCGGGCGGGCTCTCGCGGGCCGGTGTCGGGGATGCTGCATGCGCTTTTCGTGCTGGTCTTCATGCTGGTCGCAGCCCCCCTGGCCGGATACATCCCGCTCGCGGCGCTGGCGGGGGTGCTGGCGGTCGTGGCCTGGAACATGGCCGAGAAGGAAGAGATGTGGGATCTGGCCCGCCACTCGCGCGCCGATGCGGTGGTGCTGATCGCCACCTTTGGCCTTGTGGTGTTCCGCGACCTGACCGAAGGCATCGTGGTGGGCTTTGCCTTGGCCGGTCTGGTGTTCATCAACCGCATGTCGGCGGGCACCACCATCGAGGAAAGCCGGGTATCGACCGCCACCGAGGGGGCAGAAACCCGCGCCGATGTCGTGGTCTATCACCTGAACGGGCCGTGGTTCTTTGGCGCGGCGGCGCGGCTGGGGGCGGTGCTGGATCAGGTCTCGGAACATCCGCGCGCCTTTGCGGTGGATTTTGCAGGCGTGCCGCTGATCGACAGTTCGGGCGCCTATTCCTTTGCGCTCTTGGCGCGCAAGATGGCCCGCAAGGGCGGACGGCTGGTGATATCGGGGGCCCGCCCCGAGGTCCGCCGGACGCTGCATCAGGCCGGGGTGCACGGCGATGAGGTGCTGTTCATCACCGACCTTGCCAGCCTGCCCGAAGCCATCGGCCCTGCCTCGCGCGCCTGAGACGAATCGCTTTCGCGAAAGATTGTTGCGTCCGCGCCGGGCAAGACCGGCGTGGAATTGCTTGCGCTATCACCGGCGGCGCCGCCAACCCTGTCAGGACTGCGACAAACTGTCCCAGAGCGACCCTGCCTGGCGGCGCATTTCACAAATCCGTTATTTCCTTACCAATTTTCGCCATATTTACCTTCGGTGAGGTAACCACCCACCAAATTCAATTGTGTTTGATCTTGATTGAAGGCCAAGCTGCCTGTTGGGAACGCCACTTTGTAAGGCAGTGCTGGATTCAATTGAATCGGTGCAATGGAAGAGGGCGCAACATTGTTGCCATTGGCATCGGCAATTTTGTAAATCTGCAATTGCGTCAGGCTGGCGGTGCCAAAAAAACCGGGGTTGTCGGCCGACGCCGCAATCTCACCACCAAATGCACCCACAGGGGCTTGACGCAGTTTGTAACTTTCAGCAGCTTGCGCATTCAAGCCGCAGGCTAGGAGACAGACCCATGGCAATGAGGCAAGAATGTACTGGCGAGGTGTTGCTTTGTGCATGGAACGAATCATGGGTGTCTCCAAAGAATGTGGGTGTAAGTCAGTACACTTGTGTATTGACATTTCACTCTAGCACAGCAAAGATCAAACATGTTTAGGGTTTTCGCTAGCGGCTCCCAATAAAGAGGTCCGATCGGCGAGTGTTGCAAAATATCTCATGACTTCTATGGCCAGCCAACCACCAATGAATCGAAAACCCACAGCCCAAGAAGCATCGCGCCTGACCCGGGATGATTGGTTGGACGAGGCTTTCAATGCGGTGGTGGAGGGTGGCTTTGACAACGTCAAAGTCCTGTCCTTGGCCGAAAAACTCAAAGTGACACGAGGCAGTTTTTATTGGCACTTCACCGACCACGCCGATCTGATCAACAGTTTGCTGATGCGCTGGAAAGTGGCGCAATTGGAGTTGGACGCCAAATTGAAATTGCAGCAAAGCGGTGACGCGCTGAAGGATTTGGACTTGGTCGTGGATGCTGCTTTTCTTCAGGCGGGTTCCGAATTGGAAAACTTGCGTTTTGAACAAGCGTTCACCTTTGCGCTCGCAAGAGTAGAACCATGCGATAAACTTATACGTTAAAGAAGCGAGCCGGACGTCAGATCCGGTCCGAACGCATCGCCATCGTGTCGCGCCAGACCCCCGCGCGCCATCGTCGACGTCGGAGCTTCTACCTGTCTCGGGATTTGCCGCGGACCAGGCTATTACCTGACACCGTCTGACTATACGAAATACGGAATTACCGATCCGCTGGATGCGGACGGCTGGCCGGTGATCGCCGCCGGAACGGCGTATCCCGATTCTGACCAC
>JALQYS010000443.1 GCA_023254015.1 Paracoccaceae bacterium | reverse complement strand
AAAACCGCACTGGAATGGTTGTGGCGCACCGGGCAACTGGCGATCACCCGGCGTGACGGATTTCAAAAGGTCTATGACCTGACCGAGCGGGTGATTCCCCCAGTTGTCCGCGCCATCGAGGTGCCTTTTGACGTCAAGGTGGAATGGGCCTGCACCGCCGCGCTGGATCATCTGGGTTTTGCCACGCCCGCCGAACTGCAGGCGTTCTGGAATGCCATCCCGCGCGAGGCGGTTCTGGATTGGGTCAAGGCGGCGCTGGCGCGGGGCGATCTTGCCGGGATCATGGTCGAGGGGGCCGATGGCAGCCTGAAACGCGCCTTCGCCCGGCCGGGGGTGGTGTCTGCGGCGGCCGCCTTGCCGCCCGCCCCCGGCCGTTTGCGGGTGCTTTCCCCCTTTGACCCGGTGCTGCGGGATCGGGCGCGGGCGGACCATCTCTTTGGTTTCTTCTATCGCATCGAGGTGTTCGTGCCCGAGCCAAAGCGGCGCTGGGGCTATTATGTCTTTCCGGTGCTGGAGGGGGACAGGCTGATCGGGCGGCTGGATGCCAAGGCGTTCAAGACCGAGGGCGCGTTGCGACTGCGCGCCTTCTGGCCCGAGCCGGGCATCCGCCTGACCAAGGCGCGCAGCGCGGCGCTTGAGGCCGAACTGGCCCGGCTTGCCGGTTTTGCGGGCTGTGACCGGGTGGAATTCCTGCCCGGCTGGCAGCGTGATCACATCGCCCCCTGACCTAACGCAGGTAGCTGGCCCCATTCACATCCAGCACCGCCCCGTTCAGCGAGGCTTGCGACGGGCGCAGGGCAAAGGCCACCAGCTCGGCGATTTCCTGCGGTTCGGCCATGCGGCCAATCGGGATGCCGGCCAGCGCGGCGGCCTCGCCATGTTGGGCGATGAAGGCCTCGGCCATTTCGGTGCGCACCCAGCCGGGGGCCAGGGCGATGGCGGTGATTCCCTCGGCGCCAAAGCTTTGCGCCACCGATTTCGTCAGGTTGATGAGCGCGGCCTTGCTGGCCCCATAGGCCATGGCATTAGCGGCATAGCCCCGCTGACCGGCCCGGCTGGCCATGTTGACGATCCGCCCGCCGCCGATCCGGCGGAAGTGCAGGATCGCCGCGCGCGTCAGATCGACGGCGGCGGTGAAGTTCACCTGCATCTCGCGCGACCAGGTGGCCTGCCAGTCGGCCAGCGACGCATCCACGGCGATTTCAGACCGGATGCCAGCATTGTTCACCAGGGCGTGAACTGGGCCCAGCGCCTCGGCCGCCTGCCACAGGGCGGTTGGGGCCTGATGGTCTGCCAGATCGGCTGGCAGGGCGGCGGCGGCCCTGCCGATTTCCGCCGCCAGCGCCTCGGCCGCCACGCGGTTCCTGCTGTAGTGCAAAAGCACCCGCGCCCCCTCGGCGGCCAGCGCCCGGGCAATCGCCATCCCAATCGCGCCGGTTGCGCCCGTCAGCAGCACGGTCTTGCCGTCCAGATGCCCAGTCACGGCCCTTACCCTCCCCAGGTGTCCGACAGGGTAAAGCCCTGCGGGAAGGGGTCGGTCGGGTCCAGCCCGATCTGGCTGATGCCATAGATCCAACATTGCCCCGACACCCGGTTGCGAGTGGCCGGATAGGGGCCAGCGGTGGTTTCCTCGACGAATTCCGTCACGAACTCCCCCCCGATGATCGAGCGCGAGATCACCACATCGCCCGGTTTCGCCGCCCCCCGTGCATGACGCGCGGCCATGTTGGAATTCGACCCCGTCCCGCAAGGCGACCGATCCGTCCGGCCCGGCCGCAGCGTGGTGCAGGTGCGCAGCGCCCCGTCAGGCTCATCCGAACGGAACATCACATAGGCCAACCCGTTCAGCGCCGGGGTGGTGGGATGCGGAGCAGCTTCGACGGCGGCAATCCGGTTTCGCAGATCAACGCCGATCATGGCCAGATCGCGCGCATTTTCCGGCGTGATCGTCAGGCCGATCTGCGCCACGTCAACCAGCGCATAGAACACCCCGCCAAAGCACAGGTCATAGCGCACTGGCCCCCATTCGGGCGTCTCCAGCACGGCATCCTTCTGCGCGACAAACGAAGGCGGCATGTCCAGCGTGACCTTTGTCACCTTGCCATCCTTGCAAGCGGCCGTGGCGCGCACCAGCCCGGCGGCGGTATCCAGCGTCACCACGCTGACCGGTTCCTGCATCGGGATCATGCCGGTTTCCAGAAGGGCCGTCGTCGCGCACATGGCGTTTGACCCCGACATGGCATGCGCCTGATCGGGTTGCAGCACGATGAAGCCCACATCCGCCGCCGGATCGCAGGCGGGCAGCAGCAGGCAGAACGAACCGGCCGGGCCAGAGCGCGGCTCGGAACACAAAAGCTTGCGCAGGCTGTCATCCTGCGTGTTCAGGTGGTGCAGCTTTTCTGCCATGGTCGCGCCGGGAATGTTCACGACGCCCCCGGTCACAACGCGGCCGATCTCGCCCGCGCAATGCACATCGACGGTTTGCAGGGTGCGGCTCCAGCGCATGGGATGGCCTTTCGGGGTTCAGAAACGGTTGATGCGATAGGGGTGCAGGTCAAGCGCGGGCTTCTGGCCTGTCACCAGCTCGCCCATCAGGCGGGCGGTCGTGGCGGCATAGGTAAGCCCAAGATGGCCGTGGCCTGTGGCATAGAACAGCCCCTTGGTGCGGGCGCTGGCCGAGAGGATCGGCACGGTGTCGGGCAGGGCCGGGCGATGGCCCATCCATTCGGTGAAGTCCTCACAACGCAGGTTCGGGAGCGCCTCACGCGCGCGGCGCACCGTCACCTTGGACCGGCGATAATCGGGTGCGGCGTCCAGCCCCGCCATTTCCACCGTGCCACCCACCCGGATGCCGCCTGCGGTGGGCGTCACCATAAAGGCGCGGGCCGGCCAGATGATCGAGTGTCTCATCGAGATGCCCGGCGCCATGATCTGGGTGTGATAGCCGCGTTCGGTTTCCAGCGGAATCGGCTCTCCCAGATCCTTGGCCAGCTTGGCCGAAAAGGCACCTGCGGCGATCACAACATCATCGGCGGGCAGGCGGCGGCCATCCTTCAACACAACCTCGCGGATGCCCTCAGCGCGGACAAAGCCGGTGACCTCGCCCTGTTCGATCCGCCCGCCAAGCGCGCGAAACCTGTCGGCCAGCGCCAGAACCAGCTTGTAGGGGTCTTTCATCGACCGGTTCTGCGGGAACAGCACTGCAAGGCTGATCTTGTCGGTCAGTTCCGGCTCCAGCGCCTTGATCGCCTGACGGCCCAGAACTTCATGCGGAAAGCCGAACCGTTCGAGAATTTCGATATGGTCGCGGTCTGCCTTGAATTCGGCCTCGTCGGTGTAAAGCGACAGGCAGCCTTCCTCGCTGATCTGGTTTTCCAGCCCGGTTTCGCGCAGCAAGGCCAAGGTGTCGTCCAGCGACCGGGCGCAAAGGGCGGCGCCCTGCGCCTCCAGCGCGCGCAGTTTCGACGGGCGCGAGGCCGCGATAAAGCGCAGGAACCACGGCACAAGCCGCGGCATGTAACCGGGGCGCACCCGCACGGGGCCCTCCGGGTCCAGCATCCAGCCGGGGATCTGTTTCCAGACCGAAGGGCGCGAGGCGGGCATGAACTCGGTCACGGCGATCGAGGCCATGTTGCCAAAGGATGCACCTTTGCCGGGTGTATCGCGGTCAACTAGCACAACGCTGCGGCCCCGCCGCTGCAAGTCGTGGGCGATGGCCGTGCCGATGATCCCGGCCCCGATGACGATGGTGGACTTCATCTTGCGTCTTTCCTGCCCGCTTGGCGAGACCGGGGCCACAAAGGCGGCCCCGGCCATTTCGACATTACCAGTTCAGGATCGGCTCCATCGCCGCGCGGAACTCGGCCTTTTCGGCGTCGGTCAGCGGGCCAAGCGGCGCGCGGCATTCGCCCACCGGCAGACCCTGCAATTCGCAGCCATACTTGATCTTCTGCACGAACTTGCCCGATTCCAGAATGTTCATCGCGCGATAGAGCGTCTTCATCATGTCCTTGGCGCGCGCCATGTCACCTGCCTTGAAGGTGCGGTCCAGATCGCAGCAGGCCTTGGCCATGCAGTTCGACGGCCCGCAGATCCAGCTTTCCGCACCCCAGAACATGAAATCCAGCGCGATGTCGTCCGACCCCGACACCAGCTGGATCTTGCCCTCATAGCGGCTGGCAATGTCGATCGCGCGCTGCAGGCTGCCCGAGCTTTCCTTGATGCCGATGACACGCGGATTGTCGGCAAAATGATCCATCAGCTCGAACGAGATGTCCGATCCGTCCTTGGCGGGATAGCTGTAAAGCACCAGATTCACATCCACCGCGTCCAGCACGGTTTCATAATGGCGGATCAGCTCCTGCTGCGTCGGGCGGGTATAGAAGGGCGGGGCCAGCAGCACGCTGTCATAGCCGATGTCCTTGGCCATGGCGGTTTGTTCGATCACTTCGCGCGTGGCGGGGGCGTTGGTGCCGGCGATCAGGGTTTCGCCGGGCTTGGCGAAATCTTTCACGAACTGCAGCACCTCGCGGCGTTCCACGGTTGATTGCGAGAAATACTCGCCGGTCGATCCGTTCGGAACCCAGCCGGTCACGCCCGCATCCCGCAGGTGGTGCATCAGCTTTTCCATCGCCTTGAAGTCAACCTTGCCGTCCTTGCCGAAGGGCGTGACGAGGGCGGGCATGACGCCAGAGAGTTTCATAGCATTTCCTTTTCATGGGGTGCCGCAGCAGGCGGAGAGATTGAGGGCCGGTGCCAAAGGCGGAAATCATGTCGACATGATGTTGACAAAGTGGGCCATTGTCAACAGATTCCCGAGTGCCTAAGCCTGACGGGCAGCCCGGCCCTGCCCTGTTTCAACTGGACCTTTGCCATGACCGATACGCCGATTGCCCCGATATCGCCCGTCGAGACGCGTTTGCGCGGCGACGGCGTGCGTATCGTCTATGACCAGTTGAAAACCGAGATCCTGACGCTTGCGCTGGCCCCGGGTCAGCATCTGGACGAGACCAACCTTGCCAACCGGTTCAAGATGTCGCGCTCGCCCATCCGCGAGGCGATCATCCGGCTGGCGGGTGAGGGGCTTTTGGTCACCTTGTCGAACCGGGCCACGCAGGTTGCCCCGCTGGATCTGCTGGGTTTCCCGAAATATATCGAGGCGCTGGATCTGTTGCAGCGTGCCAACACCCGGCTTGCGGCCGCCCATCGCAGTGACATTGATATTGCCGCCATCCGCCTGCGCATGGCCGAGTTCGAGGCGACGGTGCGCCGCAATGACTATCTGGAAATGTCAGAGGCCAATCTGCGCTTTCACGTCGCCATCGCCGAAGCCGGGCGCAACCCCTATCTGACGCGCGAATACGAACGGCTGCTGAGTGAGGGTCGCCGGATGCTGCACCTTCACTTTGACTATCTGTCGCGGTCGCGGGACGAATTCCTGCTGACGGACGAACACCCGCGGATCCTGCAGGCGATCATTGATCGCGATGTGGAGCGGGCTGACGATCTGGCCCATGACCATACCCGGCAGTTCCGCGACCGGTTCCTGCAATACATGCGCCAGAACAGCGCGTCAGAGATGCGTCTGGCGCGCTCTTTGTCCTAAGGCGGTCAGGCGCAGCCGCGGTCGAAGCTGTCGATGGCGGCAATCGCCTCTTCGGCGGTTTCGACGAACTGGAACAGTGACAGGTCTTCATCGGAAATCACCCCGGCCTCGGCCAGATGGGTCCAGTTGATGACGGTTTCCCACCACGCCCGCCCGAACAGAAGGAACGGCACCTTCTTCATGCGCCGGGTCTGGATCAGGGTCAGCGCCTCGAACATCTCGTCCAGCGTGCCAAAGCCACCCGGAAAGATGCAGACCGCCGCCGCGCGCATCAGGAAGTGCATCTTGCGGATGGCGAAGTAGTGGAAGTTGAAGGTCAGGTCCGGCGTGACATAGTGGTTTGGCGCCTGTTCATGCGGCAAGACGATGTTCAGCCCGATCGACTGGCCCCCAGCCTCGGAGGCGCCACGGTTGCCCGCCTCCATCACGCCCGGGCCGCCGCCGGTGATGATGACATTCTCTCTGCCATAGCTTTGCATGCTGCGCTCGGTCATCAGCTTGGCAAAGCGGCGGGCCTCGTCGTAATAGCGGGTCAGGTCCGCAAGGATCGGGGTGCGGGCCTTGTCCTTGTGTTCGGGCGCGGGAATGCGGGCGCCGCCGAACATGACGATGGTGCTTTCAATCCCGCGTTCGTCCATGACCATTTGCGGCTTGAGAAGCTCCAGCTGCAGCCGCACCGGACGCAATTCCTCGCGCGTCATGAAATCGGGGTCGGCAAAAGCCAGCCGGTAGGCCGGGGCCCGGGTCTGCGGCGTATCCGGGATGCGGTGCGTTGCCTCGATGTCCTGCGTGCTGTCGCGGAACGGGTGCGTTCTGGGTTCGTCTTTCATGGGCCTGCTGTCGTTTTCTGCCCGCTTGATTGCGCGGGGGGTCTTATAGCCATATAGACAACGCCAAACCGTGACCAACCGAAAAAGGGAAGCCCGCATGTCGAACGCCGCACTTGAAGCCGCCATCGAAGCCGCATGGGAGGCGCGCGACAGCATCAGCCCGTCCACAAAGGGCGAGGTGCGCGACGCGGTCGAGGCGACACTTTCCGCGCTGGACAGCGGCAGCCTGCGGGTGGCCGAAAAGCGCGGCGCCGACTGGTATGTGAACCAGTGGGCCAAGAAGGCGGTCCTGCTCAGCTTCCGTCTGCGCGACAATGCGGTGATGCCTTACGGTGGCGATGCGGCCGCCTTTGCCCAAGGTTTCGACAAGGTTGACCTGAAATATGCTGACTGGACCGATGCCGATTTCCGCAAGGCCGGGTTCCGCGCCGTGCCGGGCGCGGTGGTGCGCCGGTCGGCCCATATCGCCAAGGGCGTGGTGCTGATGCCGTCTTTCGTCAATCTGGGGGCTTTCGTCGACGAGGGCACCATGGTGGACACTTGGGCCACGGTGGGGTCTTGCGCGCAGATCGGCAAGAATGTGCACCTGTCGGGTGGCGTTGGCATCGGCGGCGTGCTGGAGCCGATGCAGGCCGGCCCGACCATCATCGAGGACAACTGCTTTATCGGCGCGCGGTCTGAAGTCGTGGAAGGCTGCATCGTGCGCGAAGGCTCGGTCCTGGGCATGGGCGTGTTCATCGGCAAGTCGACCAAGATCGTTGACCGTGAAACCGGCGCCGTGACTTATGGCGAAGTGCCGGCGGGTTCGGTCGTGGTGGCAGGGTCCATGCCGTCGAAAGGCGGGATCAACCTGTACTGCGCGGTCATCGTCAAGAAGGTTGATGCCCAGACGCGCTCAAAGACCTCGATCAACGAATTGCTGCGCGACTGAGCACCGGCTTTACCCCGTTTGCGCCACGCTTTGGACAAGATGGGGGCGCAGACTATGGGCAACAGCGGGGGTGGCGGGCAGGTGGGCCAAGAGATCGCGGAGACCGAAAAGGGGCGCCTGCCTGCGGACAGGCACGGCCTTGGGGCGTCCGCAGTCCTTGGCGCGGTCTTGCGGGGCGCGCGCAGTGACTTGGGGCAAGTCGGTCTGACGACGCTTGGCGCCCGGACGACCCGCCGGGTGCGGGCGCTGGGCCTTGGCCCCGATCTGCCCGCGCTGCTGGGGCTGCCGATCTTTCGGGCGCATCTTCGGGCGCTGGGGGTTCAGGACCCCTTGTTCTTTCTGGCGCAGCGCCACTACCTGACGCGCGACCTAGCGTTGGCCGAGCGTGCCCGTGCGGCAAGCAGCCATTATCTGACCGAGCAGGTGACGCAGCCTTCCGCCTATCTTTCGACGGTCTATCAGGGCGAAGGGTTGCCCCTTTGGGCAGCCGCGATTGGCGGGCACCACTATGAAATCCGGCTGACAGGGGCGCTGGATGTGGCCAATGAGGGGGCGCTGAGTGTCAGTCTGATGGCCGATCAGACCCGTGTCGGCATCATGTCCTTCTCCTTTGTCCCCTCCGCGCTGGTGACGGCCGATTCGGCCGCCCCTGGCGAGGCGGTTTTCGTGGTGCGCAAGCAGCTGACGCGCGAGCGCAGCTATCAGAAACCGTTCTTCGACGCCTTTGATCGCAGCACGCCCGCCCATCTGTTGCTGGCCAGTGTCGAGGGCCTTGTGCAGGCGCGCGGCGGTGACCGGATCCATGGGGTGCGGGCTGCCTGCCACCCGGCGATTACCGGGGAAAACCGCTCGGCCATGACGGCCGCCTATGATGACTTCTGGCTGTCTGTCGGAGGCACGGTCGCCTCGGCAAGGGCCTTCTGCATTCCGGTTCCGATGCAACTGCGATCTGTGGACGAGCTGCCACCGGACCGTCGCCACCGCGCTCTTGCCCGCCGGGGCCATGCGGCCGCCATCCGCGCGGCGGCCTGCCAGGCCATGCTGGCCCTGCGCTGACGCCGGGATGGCGCCGGGGCCCAGGACCGGATACAAGCGACGCAGCAAGACAGGAGCCTTCGGCGTGACAGATCCGCAGAACACAAACCCGGCAAGACCCGCCAAGGCCAAACGCGCGCAAGGCGTCTACACCCTTCTGGTGCAGGTGGGCCGCAAGGAAGGCGATGGCCTGCCCGACAAGGCCACCGGCGCGGGCCTGATGATCTATGCCAGCGGTGTTGATGAGGCCGAGGCGGTGCGCGAAACCGTGGCCATCCTGAAAGAGGCCGATCTTGCCGTGCTGGAGGTCGAGGGCCTGGGCACGATCGAAGAGCGCGAGGCGGCGGGCGACGAGATTGACGGCGAAGAGCGCAAGCTGATGGGGCGGGCCCTGGCCGAAAACTCGGTCATCGTGGCGCAGATGACGCCGTTTTACGACTGACGCTCAGGCGCTGCGGCGGATGCCGCCTGCCCGGCCCAGCATCGCCATCAGGGTCAGCGCCTCGAAGGGTTGCAAGACGCGGCGCGGCGGTGCCTCGCCCTGCCGCGCGATCATCAACGGGCAACCGTCGGCCAGCACAATGCCCGGATGCGCAAGGTCAAGCGCTAGACCCGTGGTCACCGCCCGGCGCTGATCGGCAAGGGCGGTCCTGCCATCAACCAGCGCACCGGCTTCGACCAGCACCTCGTCCTCGCTGAACAGGTATTCCACCTCGGGGCCGCAAAGGGCCACCCTCTGATCGGCGGAAACCAGAATGTCGCTGGTGCTGCCGAAATAGGGCGCTCGCAGGATCACCGGGGCGAAAGAGCCGCAGGCGGGCAGGTCCAGCCGCCGCGCCTGCAAAAGCGGCAAAAGCCCGCCATCGGCCGTGGCAATCAGGTCTCCGGGCCGCAGGTGACCGGCCATCACCGGGCCGCGGGCGGTTTCAATCGGGGTGCGCTGCCCGATCCAAGGCGCGCGCGCGGGCAAGGTGCTGCCGCGGGTCAGCCCGAACCACAGCACCGCCCGATGCCGCCGTGCCGCCTGTGACAAGGCCGTCAGATCATCGCTGCGGATGGGCAGGGGGTCCGCGCCGGCGGCGGTCAGCACCGGCGTATCGGGGTTTGCCGGAAAGGCCAGCTGCATCTGCCAGCTGCGGGCGGGCGCATCGAAAGACAGGCTCAGTCGCGCCGTCCCCCCCTGAACCGGCAAGGGCCCCCGCAGCGCGTGCCGGGCCACCCTTTGCCCCTGACGGTGCATCAACACCAGACCCGCAACCGGATCATGGAACAGGGTGAAGGTCCGGCTCCAGCCATCGGTTGACTGATGGTCCAAAAGCACGGCGGCTTCCAGGATGGGAAAGGCAAGTTCCACAACGAAAAGCCCGCGTTCAACAAGCCCCGCCGTCGCGGCTTGCGGTGTAGGCCGGTCCGACAGGATCAGCCAGTCATCCGGCATGGCAGACCCTGCCACAGGATCGGGCGAGACGCAGGGCAATTGCCCCGCCGGATGCTGCTCTGGATGGCATGCCGCTCTGATTGCCCGCTTTGCCCAAGATGGGGCCGGTCCCGCAGGCCGACCCTTGCTGTTGTTTTGCCGCAGACTAGGCCCGCGCTGTCATCCTGTCACCGGATATTGTGCCTTCCTGGTGCATTGCGCCCTCTGGTTGCGCAAGAGCAACAAGCTGCAATGCGGCCTGTGTTGCGTGGCGGTCGCAGCCGGGCTAATCGGGAACAGGAACGCACGCAGGGGCCCCAGCATGACCGCGACATCGCACCTTCCCATTGATCCCGCAGATCTGACAGCCGCGCTGATCCGCTGCAACTCGGTCACCCCGGCCGAGGGAGGGGCGCTGGTCCTGTTGCAGGACCTGCTGGAAGGCGCGGGTTTCGAATGCCACCGGGTTGACCGGGGTGGTATCGCCAACCTTTACGCCCGCTGGGGCACCAAGGGGGCGAACAAGAGCTTCGGCTTCAACGGCCATACCGACGTGGTGCCCGTGGGCGACCTTGCCGCCTGGACGCATGACCCCTTCGGCGCCGAGGTGGTGGATGGCTGGATGTATGGCCGCGGGGCCACCGACATGAAATCGGGCGTGGCGGCCTTTGCCGCGGCCGCGGTGGATTTCGTGCGCCAGACCCCGCCGGACGGCGCGGTGATTCTGGCGATAACCGGCGACGAGGAAGATGTGGCCGAAGACGGCACGGTGGCCCTGCTTGACTGGATGGCCACGAACGGCGAACGGATGACCCATTGCCTGGTGGGCGAGCCGACCTGCCCGAACGAGATGGGCGAGATGATGAAGATCGGTCGCCGGGGCAGCATGACCTGCTGGTTCACGGCGCAGGGGGTGCAGGGGCACTCGGCCTATCCCCACCGGGCGAAGAACCCGATGAGCGCGCTGGTCACGCTTTTGGCGCGGTTGGAAGAAAAACCGCTGGATCAGGGCACGGATCATTTCGACCCCTCGACGCTGGCGATTACCACCATCGATTGCGGCAATCCGGCAACCAACGTGATCCCGGCCAAAGGGGCCGCCACCGTCAACATCCGTTTCAACGATCTGCATTCCGGCGCCAGCCTGTCGGACTGGCTGCGCGGCCATGCGGCGGCGGTTCAGGCCGAAACCGGGGTGGAAATCGCCTGCCGCATCTCGATTTCTGGCGAAAGCTTCCTCACGCCGCCCGGCGATTTCTCGGCGCTGGTGGCGGGCGCGGTCAAGGCCGAGACGGGGCGCGTGCCGGAATATTCGACCTCGGGCGGCACATCAGATGCACGCTTCGTCAAGAACCATTGCCCTGTGGTCGAATTCGGGCTGGTCGGAAAGACCATGCATCAGGTGGACGAACGGGTTGAACTGGCGCAGATCCATCAGTTGAAGGCGATCTACGGCCGCATCCTGAAAGACTATTTCGCATGATCTCGATCGCCGAAACCCGCGACATCGCCACCTGCCGCGCCCTGCGGCGCAAGGTGTTCATCGAAGAGCAGGGTGTCTCCGAGGCCGTCGAGGTGGATGACAAGGACGACGAGGCCATCCACCTCATGGCCAGTCTGGCCGGAAAGCCCGTGGGCTCGGCCCGGCTTCTGGTCATGGGCGACATCGGCAAGATTGGCCGCGTCTGCGTCTTGCCCGAGGTGCGCGGCACCGGGGCGGGCGCGCGTCTGATGCAGGCGGCGGTTGACAGGTTTCGGTCGGTTCCGGGGGTGACAAAGGTGAAACTTGGCGCGCAAACCCACGCATTGGGGTTTTACGAACGCCTCGGCTTCACCGCCATCGGCCCGGAGTTCGACGAGGCCGGCATTCCCCACCGTGAGATGGTCCTTACGCTTTGAAGCCGATCCGGCCGTCGGATATTTGCACAACTGGGAAAGGGCAGAAGGTGGTCTTGGGCCTTTTGCCGTGTTAGACAGAGGGCATGAACCCGCTTCCCACCAAAGACCAGATCCGTCAGTGGATCGCCGAAAATCCGGCCCTCTCGGCCAAGCGCGACATTGCCAAGGCTTTTGGCATCAAGGGCGATGCCAAGATCGACCTCAAGCGCATGCTGAAAGAGATGGAAGAGGAAGGCGATCTGCAGAAATCGGCCCGACGCTTTCGCGAGCCGGGGGCGATGCCGCCCGTTGCTGTCTTGCAGGTGCTGTCGCCCGACAAGGGGGGCGACCTCTTTGCCGTGCCGCTGGAAGAGGGGGTGGACAGTTCGATCCGCGTGCTGGTCGTGCCGCAAAAGGGCGATCCGGCCATGGGCGGGGGCGACCGGATTCTGGCCCGGTTGACGGCTGTCACCGCCGCCGATCATCGCTATGAGGCGCGGCTGATCCGGCGTCTTGGGGCCAACCCTCTGAAGGTTCTGGGCATTTTTCGCGCCAGCCATGAGGGTGGCCGGATCGTGCCCATCGACAAGGGGCAGGACAAGGAATGGCGCGTGGCGCGCGATGCCACGAACGGTGCGCGCGACGGTGAGTTTGTGGAAGGCGAGGCCGTGGGCAACCGCCGCCTTGGCCTGCCGCAAGCGCGCATTCTGGCACGGCTGGGCGATCCTTCGGGCGCGCGGGCGGTCAGTCTGATTGCCATTCACCAGCACGGCATCCCCGACCAGTTTCCTGATGCCGTCATCGCCGAGGCCGACCGCGCCGGGCCGGTGGGGCTGACCGGGCGCGAGGATCTGCGCGATCTGCCGCTTGTGACCATCGATCCCGTCGATGCCCGCGACCGCGATGATGCCGTTCTGGCAGAGATTGACCGCGAGGCAGGCAATGCGGGCGGCTTCATCATCTGGGTCGCCATCGCCGATGTGGCCCATTACGTCACCCCCGGCAGCGCCCTTGACCGCGAGGCGCGGCGGCGCGGCAATTCCACCTATTTCCCCGACCGGGTGGTGCCGATGCTGCCCGATATCCTGTCGGGCGATCTGTGCAGTTTGCACGAACATGTCGACCGCGCCTGTCTGGCGGTGCGGATGCGGATCGATGCCCATGGCAACAAGATTTCCCATCGCTTTGTGCGCGGGCTGATGCGTTCTGCCGGATCTTTGCACTATGCGCAGATGCAGGCGGCGATCGACGGCCAGCCCGACGACAAGACCGCCCCCTTGCTGGAGCCGGTGCTGAAACCGCTTTACGCCGCCTATGAGGCGCTGAAACAGGCCCGCGCCGCGCGCCAGCCGCTGGACCTTGATCTGCCCGAACGCAAGATCGTGATTGACGAGGCGGGCAAGGTGACCTCGGTTGCCTATTACGAACGCTTTGACGCGCACAAGCTGATCGAAGAATTCATGATCCTGGCCAACGTGGCGGCGGCCGAAGAGTTGATCCGGCTGAAACGCCCGCTTCTGTTCCGGGTGCATGAGGAGCCTTCGCCATTGAAGCTCGAGGCGCTGCGCGAAGTGGCCGAGGCCTCGGGTCTGGTGCTGGCCAAGGGGCAGGTGCTGAAAACGGCGCATCTGAACCGGTTGCTGCAGCAGGCCGAGGGGACCGAGTTTGACGAGCTTATCAACCTGTCCACGCTGCGCAGCATGACGCAGGCCTATTACAACCCTGAAAACTTTGGCCATTTCGGGTTGGCCCTGCGCAACTATGCCCATTTCACCAGCCCGATCCGGCGCTATTCCGACCTGATCGTGCATCGCGCTCTGATCTCGGGGCATGGTTGGGGCAAGGATGGGCTGTCGGCCTGGGACATCGAGAACCTGGACGAGACGGGCAAGCTGATTTCCGATTGCGAACGCCGCAGCATGGCGGCAGAGCGCGATACGACCGATCGTTATCTGGCCGCCTATCTGGCCGACCGGGTGGGCAGCAGCTTTACCGGGCGGATTTCGGGGGTGCAGCGGTTCGGGCTGTTCGTGCGGCTGGATGAAACCGGGGCGGACGGGTTGATTCCGATCCGGGCGGTGGGGCGCGAGTTCTTCCATTATGACGAGGCCAGCCAGACCCTGATGGGGGCCGATACCGGCCTGACCATCGGCATCGGTCAGCGCGTGGTGGTGAAACTGTCCGAGGCGATTCCGGTCACGGGTGGGCTGGTGCTGGAGCTTCTGGAAATCGAAGGGGCTGCCGTTACCGCCGGCGGACGGGGCCGCAAAGGCGGGCGCTATGCCCCGCGCAAGCCGGGGGCGACCAAGGCGCGCGATGCCAAGCTGGCGCGGAAGGTGATCCGCAAGCGGCGGGGTTGACGGGTGAGCAGCCGTTCGGTGATCCGGATGGGCGCGGCGCTGGGGCTGTGGCTTGCGCTTGCCCTCCCCGGCCAGACAGGGCCGCAAGAGACCGAAGCTGCCATGAACGAGACCATCGGGGAGGCGAGGTTGACCGAGGGAACAGGCACCCAGCAGGGGCTGGACAAGTGGCTGGTGGCCTTCCGTGATCGGGCGCTGGCGGCGGGAATCTCTTCGGCCACGCTCGATGCGCTGAACGGGGCAGAATACCTGCCGGATGTCGTGCGGAAAGATCGTCACCAGAATGAGTTCACCAAGACCATCTGGGATTATCTCGATAAGGCGGTTTCGGATGACCGCATTGCACATGGGCAAAAGGCGCTGACTGCCCATGCCGAGGTGCTGCGGCGGATCGAGGCGAGCTATGGCGTCGATGCCGAGATTGTCGCGGCGATCTGGGGGCTGGAAAGTGCCTATGGCGCAGTGCGGGGCGATCTGCCGACGCTGCATGCGCTGGCGACTTTGGCCTATGACGGGCGGCGCGGCGCGTTTTTCGAGGGTGAGCTGATTGCGGCGCTGAAGATCCTGCAGTCGGGGGATGTTGCGGCCCAAGGCCTGCGAGGCTCTTGGGCGGGGGCAATGGGGCACACCCAGTTCATGCCTTCAAGCTGGCACGCCTATGCCGTGGATTTCACCGGCGACGGCAAGCGCGACATCTGGGGGGATGATCCGACCGATGCGCTGGCCTCGACCGCGGCCTATCTGGCGGGAAAGGGTTGGGTGAAAGGGGCGCCCTGGGGGGGCGAGGTTACCCTTCCGCCCGGCTTCGATTACGATCTGACGACCGAGCGGGTCAGAAAACCCGTGGCCGACTGGCAGGCGATGGGCGTCCGGCTGACCGGCGGCGGCGATCTGCCGGACCATGGCCTTGCCTCGGTGCTGCTGCCGGGCGGGCACAGGGGCGCGGCCTTTCTCATCTTCCAGAATTTCCATGTCATCGAAAGTTACAACACCGCCGACGCCTATGTGATTGCCGTGGGCCATTTGGCTGATCAGCTGAGGGGCAGGGGGCCGATTCTTGCGCCATGGCCGCGCGAGGAACGGGCGCTGTCCTTTGACGAAAGGGTTGCCCTGCAACGGCGGTTGACCGCGGCGGGCTTTGATACAGGCGGGATCGATGCAAAGATGGGGCCCAAGACCATCGCCGCCATCAAGAGCTTTCAAAAGGCGCGCGGCATGGTGCCCGATGGTTTTCCCAGCCTGACGGTGCTGTCGGCGCTGGAATAAACCTCTGCGAGGGCGCGTCTTTCAGACCAAAGTCTGTATCGGCCGGGGCGTGATTTCCGTTAGGCTTGGGGCAGTTTTGTTCTGTTCCAGCCAACGGAGAGCCAGATGAAAGCCTTTGCGAAAATCCTGATTGTTGCTGCCGTTTTGACCACCGGGGCGGTTCATGCCGACGAAATCGCGGCGACGAATCCCGATGTGATCGCCCGGAAAGAGCTGATGAAGGCGATGGGCGGGGCGGCCAAGACCCTGGGCGGCATGGCCTCGGGCGAGGTGGCACATGACGCCGCAGCCGCCGAAGCCGCAAGGCAGACGCTGATCGCCTCTGCCGGCGAGATCGGGGCCAGGTTCACCAACAACGCCAAAGATCCCGCTTCCGAGGCCAAGCCCGAAGTCTGGACGAACTGGGATGACTTTCTGGCCAAGGGCAAGGCGCTGGGCGATGCCGCAGCGGCGCTGGATGTGGCCTCGGCCGCGTCGATCGGGGCAGGGATGGGCGGCATCGGCGGGGCCTGCAAGGCCTGCCACAGCGATTACCGGATCAAGAAGTAGGGCCTGCCAGCGTGACGAAAGCCCTTGCAGAATGGCGGGGGATTTCCTGTTCTAGCCGCAAGTGACACGGTCAATTCGGCCGGATCTGTCGATCTCGATGTTCAGCCGGTTCTCGCTGTAATCCATCGTCACGGCCATGCCGGGCTGGATGATCCGCACGGGCCCCGCGAATTTCATGGTCTGCAGCACCGTCTCTGGCTGTCCGACCAGATATTGCAGATCAGGCGCGCCGCAGGTGCCCGCGGGCAGGGTGGGCGGCATTGCGCCCGTGTCATCCGCGGGCGCCTCGCCCTCCACGCAGGCGGCGAAGGCAAGCGGCAACAGCAAGGCGAAACGGCGCATCGGGCAGCTTCCTTTTCCCATCTCAACCGCAGACAAGCCG
>JALQYS010000532.1 GCA_023254015.1 Paracoccaceae bacterium | reverse complement strand
TGGCACCAGATGGGCGTGATCCTTGCAGCGACCGATGCCCTGAACTGGTATGGCCGCCTTGTCGGGCAAGAGGCCGCGCTGCTGACCGGCGCCCTGGGGCCGCTTCAGCCGCCCGGCAAGACACTGTTCCTGCCCTATCTGGGCGGAGAGCGCACCCCCCTGAACGATGCCGCCATCCGGGGCAGCTTCATGGGGCTGGACCATGCCACCGATACCGCCGCCGGCACCCGCGCCGTGCTGGAGGGCGTGACCTTTGCCCTGCGCGACTGCCGCGATGCGCTGGCCGCGACCGGCACGCGGATTGAGCGGCTCTTGGCGGTGGGGGGCGGGGCGCGCTCGGATTACTGGCTTTCGGCCATCGCCACGGCGCTTGGGGTTCCGGTTGACCTGCCCGTGGCCGGGGATTTCGGCGGGGCCTTTGGCGCGGCACGTCTGGCCATCATGGCCGCCACCGGGGCCGGGGCCGAGGTGGCCATCCGCCCGAAGATCGCCCGCACGTTCGACCCCGACCCCGCGCTGACCCCCGCTTTCGACACCGGAGCTGCCCGCTTCCGCGCCGCCCAATCCGCCCTTCGGGGCCTGCAAGTCTGAGGAAATCCCATGTCCGGCTATTTCGACGGCATCCCCGCCATCCGCCATGAAGGCCCCAATTCCACCAATGAATTCGCCTTCCGCCACTACAACCCCGACGAGGTGGTGCTGGGCAAGCGGATGGAGGACCATCTGCGCTTTGCCGTGGCCTACTGGCACGCCTTTGCCTATCAGGGCGGCGATCCGTTCGGCGGCCAAACCTTTGACCGCCCGTGGTTTGCCGATACCATGGCGGCGGCCCGCGCCAAGGCCGACGCGGCCTTCCAGCTTTTCGACATTCTGGGCGTGCCCTTCTACTGCTTTCACGACGCCGATGTGCGCCCCGAAGGCGCGACCTTTGCGGAATCGAAGCGCAACCTTGACGAGATCGTCGACTATTTCGCCGAAAAGCAGGCCAGCCATAAGGCCAAACTGCTTTGGGGCACGGCGAACATGTTCAGCCACCGGCGCTGGATGTCGGGGGCGGCCACCAATCCCGATCCCGATGTCTATGCCTATGCCGCAGCCTCGGTGAAGGCCAATCTGGACGCCACGCACAAACTTGGCGGGGCGAACTATGTGCTGTGGGGCGGGCGCGAAGGCTATGAGACCCTTTTGAACACCGACCTCGCGGCCGAGCGCGCCCATGCCGGCCGCTTCCTGCAGCAGGTGGTGGATTACAAGCACAAGATCGGCTTCAAGGGCACGATCCTGATCGAGCCAAAGCCGCAGGAGCCTTCAAAGCATCAGTATGATTATGACGTGGCCACGGTTTACGGCTTCCTCAAGGACTTTGGCCTTGAAACGGAGGTCAAGGTGAATATCGAACAGGGCCATGCCATTCTGGCGGGCCATTCGTTTGAACATGAGATCGCCACGGCCGCGGCGCTGGGGATTTTCGGGTCGATCGACATGAACCGGAATGATTACCAATCCGGCTGGGACACCGACCAGTTCCCCAACAACCACGCGGAAAAGGCGCTGGCCTTCTATGAGATCCTGCGGGCAGGGGGATACGGCACCGGCGGCACCAACTTTGACGCCAAGATCCGGCGCCAAAGTCTGGACGCCGAGGATCTGGTTCTGGCCCATGTCGGAGGCATGGACACCTGTGCGCGGGCGCTGAAGGCAGCGGCGGCGCTGCTGGCATCGGGCGAGCTGGAATCGGCCCGCAAGGCCCGCTATGCCCGCTGGGACAGCCCCGCCGCCAAAGCCATGCTGGCGGGCAGCCTTGACGAGGCCGCCGCGCGGGTCACGGCCGAGGGGCTGGAGCCTGAACCGACATCCGGCCGGCAAGAGCGGCTGGAAAACCTGTGGAACCGGTTCGTCTGATGCGCCCGCCCGGCCCCCTGAACCGTCGCGGCTTTGTGATGGGGGGGCTTGCGGGCCTTGGGCTGACGGCCCTGCCCCGCCCCGCCCTTGCCATGCCCGACCGGGCGGGCGCGGTTCTGGGCAACTGGTACCGGCTGCTGCTGGAACTCATCCGGCACACCGCCACCTATTCGCCACCGGTCGCGGCCCGCAGCTTTGCCTATCTGGGCATCACTGCCTTCGAGGCGCTGGCCACGGGCAACGCGGCCCTGCGCTCGCTGGCGGGGCAAGTGGCGGGCCTTGGCCCGGTGCCTGCCCGCGCGGCCGGTGCGCATGATGAGGCCTGCGTGCTGCAGGCTGCGCTGAGCCATGCGATGGCGGTGCATTTCGGCAATACCGGCCCGACAGGCCAGCGCGCCATGCAGGCAATGACCCGCCAGATGGACGCCTTGGCCGCCAAAGACATCGCGGCGGATGTGATGGACCGCTCGCGCGCCCATGGGCTTTCTGTGTCGCAGCATATTCTCGACTGGTCGGCGACCGACGGCGGCGCGGTGATCGAGAACATGGGTTTCCCCTATGACTACACCTTGACGGAAGGTCCGGCGCATTGGGTGCCCACAAGCACGATTGCCGTGCAGCAGCACCCGCTCTTGCCGGGCTGGGGCAGGAACCGCAGCTTCGCCATCCCCGCCGACGGCGCCTGCGGATTGCCGCCGCCTGTGGCCTATAGCGAAGACCCCGCATCCGCGTTCTACGCGCAGGCGATGGAGGTCTATCAGACCAGCAAAAGCCTGACCAACACGCAAAAGCTGATCGCACGATTCTGGTCGGATGACCCGATGCTGTCGCCCACGCCCCCCGGCCATTGGGTGGCGATCCTCTTGGGCATCTTTGAGCGCGATGCAACCCCCGTGGACCGACAGGCCGAGGCGCTGGCGCTTCTGGGCATGGCGATCTCGGATGCTTTCGTGCAGTGCTGGCGGTCGAAGTATGAACATGACCTGTTGCGCCCCGTCACCTATATCCGCCGGGTGATCGACCCGACCTGGGAGCCTATGCTGCAAACGCCGCCCTTTCCCGAATATCCTTCGGGCCATTCGGTGCAATCGGGGGCGGCGGCGGAGGTGCTTGAGGCGCTTTTCGGCCAGGGCTTCGGCTTTGACGATGCCACCCATGCCGAGGATGGCCTGCCAGTGCGGTCTTTCGCCGGCTTTGCCGAGGCGGCCGAAGAGGCGGCGGTCTCGCGGCTTTATGGCGGCATCCATTTTCCGGCCGCCAACATTCAGGGTCTGGCCCAGGGCCGCTGTGTGGGGGCGCATGTCTTGCGGCTGAAAACCCGTGCGTAGGGGGCTGGCCCTTTTCATGCTGCCCGCCGGGCTGGCCTGCGCGGGGGCTTCTGCCGGACCGGCGGACCCGGCCCTGCCGCGCTTTGTCGAGGAAAGCGCCACCTCGGGGCTGACCACGGCCTATCAGGGCGACTGGCAATACATGGTTGGTGGCGGGGCGGCTGTGTTCGACTGCGACGGCGATGATCGGCTGGACCTTTACATTGCCGGCGGCGAGGCCCCCGCCGGGCTTTACCGCAACATCTCCTCCCCCGGCGGGGCCTTGCGCTTTGCCCGCCTTCCCGGAATGGCGGAAACCGCCGTCACCGGCGCCTATCCGCTGGATATCGACAGCGACGGGCTGACCGATCTTGCCGTGCTGCGGGTGGGGGAAAACCTGCTGTTCCGGGGCCTTGGCGACTGCCGGTTCGAAAAGGCCAATGCCGATTGGGGGTTTGACGGCGGCGATGCCTGGTCCACCGCCTTTGCCGCCACATGGGAGCCCGGGCAGGACTGGCCGACGCTGGCCATCGGCAGTTACATCAACCGCCGCGAAGAGGCCTTTCCCTGGGGTTCTTGCACCGACAACTGGCTCCACCGCCCCAAGGGGCACGGCTTTGCACCGCCCCTGCCGCTGGCCCCCAGCCATTGCGCGCTGTCGATGCTGTTCACCGACTGGTCAGGCAACGGCACGCGCGATTTGCGGGTGTCGAATGACCGCGAATATTACAAGGGCGGACAGGAGCAGCTTTGGCATATGGAGACGGTCCCCCGTCTGTGGACCGAGGCCGAGGGCTGGAAGCGCCTGCGCATCTGGGGCATGGGCATCGCCGCGCGCGACCTCAATGCCGACGGGTTCAACGAATATTTCCTGACCTCCATGGCCGACAACAAGTTGCAGGTTCTGACCCCGCCCGAGGGCCAGCTGCTGCCGCAATATGCCGATCAGGCCTTCAAACGCGGCGCAACCGCGCACCGTCCCTTTACGGGGGACGATCTGCGCCCGTCGACCGCCTGGCACGCCCAGTTCGAGGATGTGAACAACGACGGGCTGGCAGATCTCTTCGTGGTCAAGGGCAATGTTCACGCCATGCCGGATTTCGCGGCGAAAGATCCCAACAACCTGCTTTTGCAGCGCACCGATGGCACATTTCTTGAGGCGGCAGACCTGTCGGGCGCGCTTGGCTTTGCCACCAGCCGGGGCGGCGCGGTGGCCGATTTCAACAAGGACGGGCTGTTGGATCTGCTGGCGGTGAACCGATGGGAGCCGCCACAGCTTTGGCGCAATCTGTCCACCGGCCTTGGCGGGTATCTGACTGTTGCCCTGACCCAGGCGGGCGCGAACCGTGACGCCATCGGGGCCTGGATCGAAGTGCAGACCGAGGCGGGGCTGCAACGGCGTGAAATCACCACGGGCGGCGGCCATGCCTCGGGCGTTCTGTCGCCGTGGCATTTCGGTATCGGGGCGGCGACTGCGGCAAAGGTGCGGGTGATCTGGCCGGATGGTCAGGTGTCAGACTGGGTTCAGGCGGCACCGGGTGCTGCGATCACGCTGAACCGCTAAACCGATTTCTTCAAAGAAATCGGACCGGAAAATTCGAATTTTCCGGTCCGGAATTTTGCAAAATTCCGGGGCGGCGCGGGATTGCTCCCGCGCCTTTCCCCTCAGATGTCGGTGCGGCCGAGGTTCATCACCTTGGCCCAGGCTGCCGCGAAGTCGGCCACGAATTTGCCGGCATTGTCATGCTGGGCATAGACCTCGGCCAGCGCGCGCAGTTGCGAGTTCGAGCCGAACACCAGATCCACCCGGCTTGCCGTCGCCTTGACCGCGCCGGTCTTGGCATCGCGGCCTTCGAAGGACTGGGCGTCCTCGTCCACCGGCGACCAGACCGTGCCCATGTCCAGAAGCGCGGTGAAGAAGTCGGGCGTCAGCTGCCCGATCCGGGTGCTGAACAGGCCCTGCTTCGAGCCGCCGGCATTGGCGCCCAGCGCGCGCATGCCGCCGACCAGCACGGTCATTTCCGGAGCTGACAGCGTCAGAAGCTGCGCGCGGTCGACCAGCATTTCTTCGGCCGTGACGCGATAGTTCTGCTTTTGCCAGTTGCGGAAACCGTCGGCGACCGGCTCCATCGGGTCAAAGCTGGCCGCGTCGGTCTGTTCGGCCGTCGCATCCATCCGGCCCGGCGTGAAGGGCACCGCCACCGGATGGCCTGCGGCCGCTGCCGCCTGCTCTACCGCCGCCGTGCCGCCCAGCACGATCAGATCGGCCAGCGAGACTTTCTTGCCGCCGGTCGCGGTGGCATTGAAGTCCGCCTGGATGCCTTCCAGCGCGGCCAGAACCTTTGCCAGGCTGGTCGGATCGTTCACCGCCCAATCCTTTTGCGGCGCGAACCGCACGCGGGCGCCGTTCGACCCGCCACGCTTGTCGGAACCGCGATAGGTCGAGGCCGAGGCCCAGGCCGCCAGCACCAACTCTTGCGACGACAGGCCAGAGGCCAGGATCTTTGCCTTCAGCGCGGCGATGTCGGCGCTGTCGATCAGCGCGTGGTCGCGGGCCGGGATCGGATCTTGCCAGATCAGGTCTTCGGCCGGCACTTCCGGGCCCAGATACAGCGCCTTCGGCCCCATGTCGCGGTGGGTCAGTTTGAACCAGGCGCGGGCAAAGGCATCGGCGAACTGATCGG
>JALQYS010000372.1 GCA_023254015.1 Paracoccaceae bacterium | reverse complement strand
CAACACCGGCACCACCATTGTTACCTTCCTGATGGTGTTCCTGATCCAGAACACCCAGAACCGCGACACCGCCGCGATCCAGCTCAAGCTGGACGAACTGATCCGCGCCACCCGCGGCGCGCACAACGCGCTTCTGGATCTGGAAGAGCTGAACGAGGCAAATCTCGAGGCGTTCCGCACGCGCTATGTCCGGCTGGCCGCCGATGCCCGCGATCTGTTGTCGAAAGGCGGGCAGGACACCGATACCCCGGAACCCTAAGCCGGTAGCCGCATCGCCAGCCGGTGCAGGATGTGCCTGGTCGTGGCGTCAAACCGATGGATGCCGGTTGGCCGGAACCCCTGCCGCTCCCAAAAGGCGCGGGCGCGAGGGTTTTCCTGCAAGACCGCCAGCAAGAGACGCGGGCAGCCTGCCGCCCGGGCGCGGGCCACCACCTCCTGCAGTAAGGCGGGCCCCAGACCCCGCCCCCGCGCATCGGGGGCCAGCAGCATCAGCCCCAGAAAGCCGTCGTTCGGTTCCGGATAGTCAAAAGCCAGCTCGGCTACGCCGCAAAGGGTGGACTGGACGAACAGGCCAAGGCGCTGTGATCTTGCCGGATCGCTTCCGGGTGGGGCATTGGTGAAAAAGCTGCGCGCCGCCGCCGCATCGGGTGGGTGCCGGTCGGTCAGCGTCCAGAAATCCGCCGCGGCCTGATACAGCGCCTCGACCGCCGGCAGGTCGGCCACGGGGTCAAGCGGGCGGATCAAGGGGGGCAATCGCCAGGACCTCGATCTCGACGGTGCCGCTTGGCCGCCGCCATGTCACCACATCACCCACCTCGGCCCCGATCAGCGCCCGCGCCAAGGGCGCATGGGGGGCGATCCGCCCCAGCGTCGCATCGGCCTCATCCTCTCCCACGATCTCGAACACCTGTTCTTCCCCCGCCAGATCGACAACCACACGGCAGCCGAATTGCACCTCCGAGGAGTGCCGCGCAGCGGCTTCGACGAGGATCGCCGAACGCAGCCGCGCCTCAAGATAGCGGATGTCGCGTTCTGCGGCCGCCTCGGGCAGCCGGTCCAGCCGCTCGGCCCGCGCCTTCAGCGCCGCCAGATCCTGTTGCCGGGCTAAAAGCCGCGCCTTCAGCGCCGCCAGCCCGCGCGGCGTGACATAGTTCGGATGGGATGAGATCGGCAGATCGGGCAGGGGCTCCAACTCGCCCGTGCCCTCCTTTACAAAGGCGCGGCTCATAGGATGATCGGTTCCAGGGGGTCATAAAGGCAGTCCGTGCCCCAGGCGGCACGGGCCAGACTGTCAGGCTTGAACCGGATGCGGCCCTGTTCCAGCTCGGCCCGGGTGAAGAATCGCCGCTCGGTCACCACGCCTTCGGGGTCGCGCCAGGCCGCGTCTAGGGCCCCGGAAATCAGAGTGCAGCGGAAAAACAGATCGACCTGATGAAAGCCGGTGCGGGGATCGTGAAATTCGTTGACCAGCGCCGGCACGCCCACTGCAATGATCAGCCCGCATTCCTCATGCACTTCACGCGCCAGATTCTCGGGCAGCGAGGCCCCACTTTCCGCCCCGCCCCCCGGTGCGCACCACAGATCCGACCGCCCGCCCGGATAGGCATTGACCAAGAGCAGCCGATCCTCCTGCAGGATCAGCGCACGGGCGGCAAGGCGGGGGGTGCGTTTGGCCATGGCCCAAGCTTAACGGCGGGCGGGGCATTGTCCACCCTTTGCACCCGGCCCGCCAAGGGCTACCACAGTCCCAAGGGAGGCCCCGATGAAGATCATGACCAGATCAGGCAGCGGCGACGAGGTGGTGATCCTGCTGCACGGCCTTAGCCGCACGCCCCGCTCGCTGCGGGTGCTGCAAGAGGCGCTGTTGCAGGCGGGCTATGGCGTGATGAACCACGGCTATCCTTCAACCCGAGAGCCGATCGCCAGTCTTGTGGCCCGTGTCGGCCGCAAGGTGGCTGCCTGCGGCGAGCGGCGGGTGCATTTCGTCACCCATTCGCTGGGCGGGATCCTGGCCCGCGCCTGGCTGGCCGACCATCGCCCGCCCCGCATGGGGCGCATGGTGATGCTGGCCCCGCCGAACGGCGGGTCAGAGCTGGTCGACCGCTTCGGCGATCTGGGGGCCTTTCACTGGCTGATGGGGCCGGCGGGGCTGGAGCTGGGCACGGCCGAGGATTCCTTTCCCAACCGTCTTGCCTTGCCGGAATATGAGGTGGGCGTCATCGCCGGCACGGTGCCGCTCAACCCGTTCATGGGCCATATCATTCCCGGACCGAATGATGGCAAGGTTTCGGTTGCCAGCACCCGGTTGCAAGGGGCCCATCACCTGACGCTGCCGGTCAGCCACACCTTCCTGATGAACAACCCGCTGGTGATCGCGCAGGTTCTGGCCTTCCTGCGCGAGGGCCGGTTTGAAAAGGATCTGACGCTGCCCGCCGCCATCATGCGGCTGGTGCATGTTTTGAAAGGCTGAGCCGCAGGGCCGCGCGCGCGAAGGCGCCTAGCTCTTCGCCACCACCCGGTTGACATGGCCCATCTTGCGGCCCGGACGCGCCTCGGCCTTGCCGTAAAGATGCAGCGCCGCGTGGCGTTCCTTCAGGATCGCCGGCACCTTCTCGATATCGTCGCCGATCAGGTTTTCCATCACCACATCCGAATGCCGCGTGCCATCGCCCAGGGGCAGGCCCGCCACGGCGCGGATATGCTGTTCGAACTGGTCTACCGCGCAGCCATTCTGTGTCCAATGGCCCGAGTTGTGCACCCGAGGCGCGATCTCGTTCACGATCAGGCCCTGCGCGGTCACGAAGAGTTCCACCCCCATGACGCCGACATAATCCAGCGCATTCAGCAGCCGCGCCGCCAGCAGCACCGCATCGCTGCGCAGGCCGGGCGACAGCCGCGCCGGAATGGTGGTGGTCGACAGGATGCCGTCCTTGTGCACGTTCTCGCCCGGGTCATAGGCCGCGACTGATCCATCCAGCCCCCGCGCCGCAATGACCGAAACCTCGTGGCTGAAGGTGATAAAACCCTCCAGCACCGCCGGGGCGCCGTTCATCGCGGCAAAGGCGGCGGGGGCGTCGGCGGGGGTCGTGATCCGGGCCTGCCCCTTGCCATCATAGCCCAGCCGCGTGGTTTTCAGAATGGCCGGCGTGCCGATGCGGGCCAGCGCCGCCTCAAGCTCGGCCAGCGAGTTGACCGCCGCATAGGGCGCGACCGCCAGTCCCAGCCCCGAGATGAAGTCCTTCTCCAGGATCCGGTCCTGGCTCACCGCCAGCGCCCGGCGGTTCGGGCGGATGGGCCGGGCCGCCTCCAGCAGGTCCAGCGCGGCCGCGGGCACGTTTTCGAATTCATAGGTGATCACATCGACCGAGGCCGCAAAGGCCTGCAGCGCCGCCTGATCGTCATAGCTGGCCTGCGTACAGGCATGGGCCACATCCGCCGCAGGCGGGTTGGCGCCGGGCTCGTAGATATGGGTCTTGTAGCCCAGACGGCTGGCCGCGACCGAGAGCATCCGCCCCAAAGCGGGTTTCGATAGCAGATTTCAAGCTGTCGCGAGTAAATTGACCGCCCAACTCCAGCATCATATGC
>JALQYS010000324.1 GCA_023254015.1 Paracoccaceae bacterium | reverse complement strand
AGCAATTCGTCTGAGCGGTCAGGGCTGGCCGGGCACACCACAACCCTGAGCTGTGGCGTGCACGCCACAAACCCCGAAGCCGCCGACCATGACCGGCCTTCAGGATTGACCCGGGGCGCTGATGCGTCTTGCTACGGCCATTCAACCAGTTGGAGTTTTGAATGCCGCGCCTTTACCTTGAAAGCTTTGATGACCTGTGGAACGCTGCTTCGATCCTGAACGCGGGAAATGCGGGCCATGCCGTTGGCAGCAGCAGCGGGATGACGCTGCGCAACGACAGGTTTTCCCTGGTCGTCACCGGCACGGACCTTGTCGCGGCCGAAGAGGCGGGCCGCTTTGCGGGCTTCACCGCCGGGCGCATCACCGGGCTCGAATTCCGGCTGATCGAGGGCGGTGCATCGGCGGTGCAAGCCCGGATCGAAGGGATTGATCTGGCCGCGCCCGGCCTGAGCCGCGCGGGATTGGACAGCCTCATGTCCTCCAACACCTGGAACATCTGGCCGCTGGGGCAAGGGATCCTTGATCTGCCACTTTATGCCACCATGATCAGCGGCGAGGCGACCATACATGGCAGCACCGGCGACGACTGGATCGAAAGCAACATCCGGCCCGACCTGATCCTTGCCAAGGCCGGTGCCGACTATCTGCAACTCTGGGGCAATGACACCGCCCATGGCGGCGCGGGCAACGACGTGATCCGGCATGGCGGCGATCCGGCCGAGGCGCCCACCGCCGTTGCCTATGGCGGTGACGGGTCGGATCAAATCGCCGAAGTCTCGCTGGCCTATGGCGGGGCCGGCGCTGACAGCCTGTGGAGCGAGACAGGCAGGCTTTATGGTGGCGACGGGGCCGACGTTGTGTCGCTGGTGTCTGGCAAAGCCTATGGCGGGGCCGGGAATGACCGCCTTCATGGCGGGGCTACGGCCCTGATCTATGGGGGCGATGGGAATGACCGGATCGAGGTCGCAGTGGGGGGCACTGCCTATGGGGGCGATGGCGACGACCGGATGATCCTGGCAAACGCCACCATTGCGGAAAACGAGGTCAGCCGGTTCTATGGCGGGGCGGGCAATGACGTTTTCCGACCCGAAAGCAACCGTTATGGCAGCGGAACGCAGGACCGGGCCGAGGGCGGCGCGGGCAAGGACACGCTTTTCGGCCATTACGGCGCCGATACGCTGACCGGCGGCGACGGGGATGATGCGCTTTATGGCGGGGCGGATGATGACCGGCTGTCAGGCGGGGCGGGCCATGACGTGATGGCGGGCGATGCGGGCCAGGACAACCTCTTTGCCGGAACCGGCGACGATGCCCTGACCGGGGGGGCCGGCAATGACACGCTGTCAGGCGGTCTTGGCAACGACACCCTGACCGGCGATGCGGGCAATGACGACCTGCGCGGCGGGGAAGGCAGCGATCTGTTCGTGTTCGGCGCGGCCAGCGGACAGGACCGGATCCTTGATTTTGTCGGCGGCCTTGACGGCCTTCAGCTGGACCTGGCCTTTGACGCCGCCACCACGGCGAAGGGCGTGATCCTGACCTCTCGGGAGGACCCGGCCGACCAGATCCTTGTCCTTGACGCCACGCGAAGCGACCTTGAGGGGATCGGCAACCTGTTCTTCGCCTGAGCCTTTCCCGGCGCAATCAGGATACCGGCAACGGGGCGCGGCGTGATGCCGCCGCCCCTACGCCGCCCCGTTTCAGGCGCGGGCTCAGGCCAGTTGGCGGGCCACCCACCAGCTGACCGGCAACGCCAGCACCGCACCAAGGGCGGCGGTCGTCAGGATCGCGGTCAGCGTCACATGCCCGGTGGTCAGGGCGATCACAACGCCCGACCCGGCCAGCGCAGTGCCGATCACCGAGTAAAGAAGTATCATCAAACGGGTCATCCGAACCTCCATCGCCGCGCGCCTTGCCAAGGTGGCGCCGGATCGGAAGGCTCGCCATGATCCGGATCAATGACATGCGATTTTCCGAATGTCTCAGTCCAGCGGCCGCTTCATCCGCGCCATCAGCCCGTCCTTCAGCCAAAACTGATGCCAGAGCGCGGCCAGCACATGCAGGGCGACCAGCGCCATCAGCGCCGCCTTCATCGCCTCATGCGCTTCGGCCGCCGCGGCGATGCCGCCAAACCACGCGGCCAGTCCCGACAGCGGCAGCGCGATCATCAGCGCATACAGCGCCAGATGGCCCAGATGCCCCAGCCTCCGCAAGGCGGCGGGTTCGGTTTCGGGCGGGGCCGGCACGCCCCGGGTCTGGCGCAGGACCAGACGCCAAAGCGCAAAGATCAGCACCAGAACGCCGCCCAGAACATGGCTTGTCACCAGCCAGTTGAAACCGGGGGTCTGGCCGTTCTCGACCATCTCCCAGGCGGCGGACATGGGTTCGTTCAGGACGAATTGCAGCACGATCAGCACGGCAACCAGCCAGTGCAGGCGGATCTGGCGGGCGGAATATCCTTTGGGGCTGGGCATGGGGCGACCTTTCTGATGCTTGGGGCCGGTGCGCGCGCGTCTGTTGCCAGACTGGCGCTGGCCGGGCAGAAAAGCAAGCCTCCCGCCGTCGCAGGGCCCATGGCCGGGGCGGTCAGCCGTCCAGCCGGATCGGCACCACAAAGCTGTAGCTGGCCTCGGTCAGCCCCTTCGGCGCGCGGGGATAGGGCGCAGCGGCCTTGGCCGCCCTGACCGCGGCGGCATCCAGCGCGGGCTGGCCCGAGGATTGGGCGATCTCGACCGAGACAAGCGCCCCCCTGGGCGTGACTGTCACCCGCAGCTTGGCGCGGCCCGGCGCGGCCCCGGCGGGCAAGGCCAGTTTGCGCGTGATGCGTGCGCGCACCTTGGCCCCCCAATCAGCCTTGAGCGCCTTGGCCTCGGCCGCGCCTTGACTTGCGGCAGGGGCGGGCGCGGCTTTCGCGGGCTTTTGCTGCGCCGGTGCGGCGGGG
>JALQYS010000521.1 GCA_023254015.1 Paracoccaceae bacterium | reverse complement strand
CTGATTCCCGTCTGGATAGCGTGGTGGCAGACATCCTGCAGCACTTCGACGCTCGCCTCGAGGCTATCGACGGTAAGGCGATGATCGTCTGCATGAGCCGCAGGATCTGCGTTGAAGTCTACGAGCGCATCGTCGCGGCGAAACCGGAATGGCATGGAGATGCCGACACCGAAGGCGCCGTGAAGGTGGTCATGACCGGATCGGCCTCTGATCCTGCGCCCTTCCAACCACACATCCGTTCTAAGGCCCGTCAGGAGGTTCTCCGAAACCGTTTCCGCGACCCCAAGGACGATCTGAAGCTGGTGATCGTGCGCGACATGTGGCTGACGGGCTTTGACGCCCCCTGCATGCACACGCTCTACGTCGACAAACCGATGAAGGGGCACGGCCTCATGCAGGCCATCGCGCGCGTGAACCGTGTGTTCCGGGATAAGCCTTCGGGCCTGGTAGTCGACTACATCGGCCTTGCCGCGGATCTCAAGAAGGCGCTGGCCTACTATTCGGATTCAGACCAGAGTAAGACCGGCGTCGATCAGGCGGAAGCCGTCACAGCCCTGCATACGGCGCTCGACGTGATGCGCGCCATGTTCCATGGGATCGACTACCGGGCCGCCCTGGCCGGAACGGCGGCAGACCGGATCAAAATCTTGCCCAAGGCAATCGACCGCGCGTTGAGCCTTGAACTCGAGGACGGAAAGACGGCGGACGATCCAGAGGGCCGCAAAGCCAGCAAGCGGCGGTTCATGTCCGCAGCGGCAAATCTGATCAAAGCCTTCAAGATCGCATCAGGTACGCCCGAAGCTCATGCCGTCAATGACGAGGTCGGCTTCTTCGCCGCCGTCCGTGCAGCGATCATCAAGCTGGATGCCGCGGGATATGCCGGGCGATCTGCGGACGATATGGACTTTGCCATTTCGCAGCTGGTGAACCGGGCTGTGGCCTCTACCGAGGTCGTCGACATTCTAGCAGTCTGCGGCATGGACCGGCCAGACATCAGCGTTCTTGATGAGGATTTCCTACTTGGTCTCAAAGGAATGGACCAAAGAAATCTCGCCGTGGAAGCCCTGAAAAAGTTGCTAAACGGTGAGATCGCGGCCCGGACCAGAACAAACGTCGTCAAGCAGGAGGAGTTTTCCGAGCGGCTGCGCGCAGCGATCGCGAAATACCACAACCGCTCCGTTGACGCCCTGCAGGTGATCCAAGAGTTGATCGCGCTGGCCCGTGATCTTCGCGAACAGCCGGAGGATGGCTTGAGCGAGGAGGAAGTCGCCTTCTATGACGCCCTCGCGAAGAACGAGAGTGCAGTTGCGATCATTGGCAATGAACAATTGCGGATCGTCGCTACGGAGCTTGTGACCACGGTCCGAGACAATGCAACCGTTGACTGGTGGCGCAAGGATAATATCCGCACCAAGATGCGCATTGCCGTGAAGCGTATCTTGAAGAAATATGGGTTCCCACCGGATTTACAGTCTGACGCCATCAAGCTTGTTGTTCAGCAAGCCGAAGTTTTGGCCCGTCAGGTCGCATAGATCTGGATCAGATTCCAGAAACAAAAAGGCCCCCGCATTTGGCGAGGGCCTTTTGCTGAGGGATTCGATCTTCTAGAGGACCCAGGGCACAGGCGCCCAACTCGAGAAAATCGCTCGGCGGCAACTCTATATATACCAGCCTGTATGCTTTTTACAAACATCAAAGTTCTGAAATCGCCAAATCATTTCGCTTCCTTTAATATAAACTCATTTTTCCATGGATTTTTACTTTGAAACTTTCATGTGCCGGGCAAACATAGACTTTGCCAGATCATAATTCCCTCGGCGGCACTGAGGGAATGAATGATAAAGAACCAAGAGACCCTTTATTACGAACAGGCTTTACTCCATGCCACTCGCAAAAAAACTTTTCCGGTCTGACTTGGTAGCCTCACTCTCTGGGGACGCGTCTGCACGCGTTTGCACTGCCGGAAAGGTGGTTACCGTGGGTGGGACACGCTAATCATCTTCTTGCCCCCGCCGAGAAATGGCCGGGCAATCCATCCTTCAGCCTGAACTACGATCCGGAGATCGCGCACATCCCGCAGCCGTTTGGCCGCAAGGAGTTCTTCTTCCGCGTCTTCATGATCCGCCAGGAGGGAGCGGTCTGGAACCGGATGTTCTCCCATCGCCTGCGCCACTCCGTGCATTACGGCAGCGGCCTGCCACAGGGATGGACCGATCTCTACACCTCGCCGCACGTCTGGGGGACGACGTGGAGCCGCGAGGATGCCGACATCCAGTATCTCGCCGCCAACTCCGTCGATCTGGATTGGTACAAGATCCCGGAACTCGCCAACAAGACGCATGCCGAGGTTCATGCCCTGGTTCTCGACCATTGCGCCGCCGAGGGGCTGCCATTCCCGTCAGTGATCGTCGACACGGGCCGCGGCTCCCTGCTGATCTGGCTCTACAACCGGATCACCACGGCCAAGATCATGCCCCGCTACCGGGAAGTGAATAGCGAACTGATCAAGCGGTTCGCCTCCTTCGGGGCTGATCCCGCCTGCGTGAATCCCCGGATGTGGCGCGTCATCGGGTCCATGAACTCGAAAACCGAACGGGTAGTTTCGATCGCCTGGACCTTCCGGGATGCCAAAGGAAAAGTCGCGGGCTACCGCTTCGACGATCTCGCCGAGGCAGTCCTAGGCGTCACCCGCGAGCAGCGGCGCGCCATCTATGCGCAGATGGAAGAAAACCGGGGCAAGGCACGCCGCCGCAAGGAAGAGGCCGCCCGAGCCAAGGCGGAGTTGGAGGCAAAGAGCCACACCGCCGCCAATACCAATGCCCCCGCCGTCGTCATTCCTTTGGATGCGCACCGCATGCCCGTCCCCGCCGATAAGGAGCGCTACAACTGGCTGGCAGAGGCCGAGAAGGACCTCGTCAAGCTGATCCGCGAAAAGCACCAAGGCAAGCTCACAGAGGGCGACCGGGACATGTTCATGTTCCACCTCGGCTGCATCATGGGACAGATTTACCGGGCGGACCGCTGGTGGACCAAGCTGCAGGCCTATGCCGTGGAGTTCTTGGACGAGAAGTTTCTCCGGAAGCAGTTCAGCGGCTACATGTCGACGCTAAAGAAGCGCGTCCAGCAGACCACCGAAGGCAAGCGCAGCCAGCGCGCCGGGGGCGGGGGCGCTCGCGAGGTCTCCCGCGTCTACACCTATTCCAAGGCCCGCATCCTGCGCGAGCTGAACATCACAGAAGAGGACATGATCCAATACGGGCTGACGGCCCTTGTTTCCGACGACATCCGGAAGCAGAGAAAATACGAACGCTTCCAGGAGGCCCGCCGTAATGCGGGGGCCATCGAACGCGCCGTGTACGAGGCCGACAGCATCAGCCGCGCCAAGCCCTGGGTAGCCCTCGGGATCAGCCGCGCAACCTGGTATCGCAAGCACCGGAATGAGGTCCGCGAAACCGTGAGACAAGTGCGTGCCACCCTCTAAGAAGAAGGCGTAGCCTATAGGCCTCCAGAAGGCGAGAAAAGCGTTAGCCTCCTGCTTGAGATCGAAGAGCAAGAAGGGGGGCTTGGGTCAGGGCGGCGACCACGGCAATCCCTGAAACACCACAGACGAGAAAAGGGGCGTGGTCTACCAGGCGTAGCCCGTTTGATCTCTGATCCGGAGATCACCCTTCCGGCATTCGATACTCGAGCCTGCCCGATCAGCACGGGAGGAGGGCTAGTCGCTGAGCTCTGCCAGCGACGCAGGCCCGACGGAAGCCCCATCACAAGAACCACCGAAGAACTCCCGAGAACAGCCCCAGGAGCAGCGTTAGCGCGTTTCAGCACCTCGGACATCGGAACGGCCTGAAATCGCGTCCTGGGGCCTGTTTTCCGCCCCACCGCGCCCGGGTAGCCACGAAGGCGCTCGCCAGCGAAATCGCCTGAAAGCGACGCTTTTCGGTTAACGACTGATGAATCGCGACCGGGGTCAGTTGGTAGCAATTTGGTAGTAAAAACTGGCGGCAAAATCGGGTATTCTACTAAGTATATGTTTTTATTTGATTTTTTCTTTAACCGGACAAAAGGTCGGTATCTTCGTAATAGACGCGGACAGGGTGACGGTGGGTCATGGCGGCTCCTTTTTCCGGGCAGGCTAGGGCGCAGGGCCGGCAAGGTCCACCCTTGCATTGGGGCGACCAAGGGCCAACATGGGCAGCAAAGGAGTGCCCCGATGACCCGTTCGCTGCTTGCCGCCGCCCTTTCCCTGACCGCCCTGCCCCTGATTGCCGTTGCGCCGCCCGCGGGTGCCGAAGAGGTGGGCCGCGTCGGAGTCGACTGGGTGGGCAATGACATCATCATCGAGGCGATCGCCGACCCGAAGGTGAAGGGCGTGACCTGCCATGTCGCCTATTTCGACCGGTCGTTCTACGACCGGCTGACGCAAGGCAACTGGTTTGAGGACCCATCCTATTCGGCGGTGGATTGCGTGCAGACCGGGCCCATCGTGCTGGGGCCCATCGACAAGGGGGCCGCTGGCGAGACGGTCTTTTCCGAACGCCAGTCGCTGATACTGAAGTCGCTGAAGGTGACGCGGATCTATGATCAGAAGAACAAGGCTCTGGTCTATCTGGCGCATGCCAATGAGGTGACGCAAGGGTCGGGCAAGATGTCGATCTCGGTCATTGCCCTGCCGTAAGGCGGGTAATCTCGGCGGCGTTTTCGGTCAGCGCCGTCCTCCCCTTTTGCGTCAGGGCGTAGACGCCCTTGTCCACCCGGTCGAACCAGCCGTAATGGTCATCGCGCATCAGCGTCGTGGCGCGGGTGACGCCCGTGGCCTTTGCAACCGTCGCCCCTTTCATCGGACCATCGACCAAAGCGCAGGCACAGCGCAGGGCGTCCTGGCGATAGGCCGTCATCCGTTTGATCCCTGTCGTGCCACCCTGATTCGGATCGCCAAGCCGGCGCTGGAACTCCCGCAAGAGACGCCCGGCGCGGACGGTGTTCAGGCGGGGCTGATAGGGGCCGGGGTCCAGATGGGCCTCCACCCCCACACCGGGCGCCACCACCAGAAGCCCAAGGCCCAGACGGCGGCACAAAGCGACAATATCCTTGTAGCGCGCCGGCCCGCCCTTTTTCGGCGCGGGCACCGCCAGATAGACCGTGTCGAACAGCGCCTGCCGCGCCACCCCCTGCAACACCAGCGCCAGCGAGAAGGACAGCTTCATCTCGACCACCACCGGCGGCTCTGCCCCCCGCAGTGCAAGGATGTCACAGGCGCCGATCTCGGCCTTCACCTCATAGCCCTGAGCCTCCAGAAAGGCCTTCAGGTCGGGGTAAAGGTCGGCCTCCTTCATGCCCGCGCGGCCAGACGGTAGGCGTGCGAGGCATCCCGCGCGACGGCGGGCAGAACCCGGTCATAAGCGGCGCGGATCACCCCCGCAATCTCGGGCCGCAGGATCACCGCGCCCCCCGCCTGCCCAAGGGGAGAGGTTTCGGCAAAGGCCCGCTCGCCCCACAGCACGATCACCTGCGCCGCCTCGTTCAGCGCCAGCGTCTCGGCCGGCATCCGGGCCAGCGCGTCATCCATGCGCAAAAAGACGAAGGCCGCCTTGATCGCGCCCTCGGCATCAAAGCGGAACGCCCGATACTGGTTCGCGCCCGCGGCGGCCAGCCGGTCGCAAAGCGGGCCCAGATCGGGGATCAGCCGATCAAGGTTCGGCACCTGCGGCAGTTCGGCCCAGTCGCGGAAGAAGAACACCATCAGGTTCGCGCCCAGTTCCGGATCGGTCTCGGCCATCTTGTGGCCGGCCAGCGTGACCACCGCCTCGATCGCGCCCTTCACCACCGACAGCGTGGCATCATCCACGCCAAAGACCACCGGCACGATGGGCCGCCCCCAACGGGCAAAAAGATAGCTTCCGTCCTTGCGCGTGAAAAGCGCCTGCACCTGTTCGGGGGTCATGCCATGGTCCTTGCGTCAGCGCGGCCCGCCTCTTGCCGACAGCCGCGCCATGGTCGATGCCGCGCGGCGCGGCAAACATCAAGAGAAAGCGGCAAGGACCGGCGTGGACAAGGCGCCCTTTGCTCCGCATACTCTGCCCGATTTGAGACCATTCCGGAGCATTCTTCATGGCGAATTCCGTCACGGGCCTTTCCACCTGGTTCACCGACACCATCAACACCGACCTCAGCCACGCCGACCTTGCCACCCTGGCAAATGG
>JALQYS010000146.1 GCA_023254015.1 Paracoccaceae bacterium | reverse complement strand
TCAAAGGCATCGCCCAGCGATTGGGCCTGAACGCTCATCCACAGGGCGTTGATGTCATCGGGGGTCAGTTCCCCTTCGCGCCGCGCGGCGTGGAGTTTGCATTCAAAGTCATAGAAGGCGATCTGGCGGACGACGGTGTTGATCATGTCCTCGACCTTGCCGGCCAGCAGGGTCTTTTTCTCGGCCTGGGTTTTTGCATTGTCCAGAAGGCGGCGGAAGGTCAGCATCTCGCCAAACACCGAGGCCGTTTCGGCCAGCGTCAGCGGGGTGGAGGACAAAAGCTCGCCCTGACCGGCGGCCAGCACCTGATGCACGCCATGGCCGAGCTCATGGGCCAGCGTCATCACGTCGCGCGGTTTGCCGAGGTAGTTCAGCATGACATAGGGGTGAACCGTGGTGACGGTGGGGTGCGCGAAAGCCCCCGGGGCCTTGCCGGGCTTTACGCCTGCGTCAATCCAGCCCTTGGTGAAGAAGGGCTTGGCGATCTCGGCCATTTCCGGGGCAAAGGCGGCATAGGCGCCCAGAACGGTCTCGGTCGCCTCAGCCCAGTTGACGGTTTTCGGCGGCTCAAGGTTCAGAGGCGCGTTTCGGTCCCAGACCTGCAGGCGGTCAAGGCCCAGCCATTTGGCCTTGAGCCGGTAATAGCGGTGCGAAAGCTTGGGGTAGGCCGCGACCACGGCGTTGCGCAGCGCCTCGACTACCTCTGGCTCCACATGGTTTGCCAGGTGGCGGGCATGCTGGGCCGAGGGCATCTTGCGCCAGCGGTCATCGATTTCCTTTTCCTTGGCCAGCGTGTTGTGCACGCGTGCGAAAAGCTTGATGTTCTTGTCGAAAATCGCCGCCAGCGCCCGCGCCGCCGCCTCGCGTTTGGCCCGGTCGGCGTCCGTCAGCAGGTTCAGCGTGGCCTCAAGGTTCAGCTCTTCGTCCTCGCCCTCGACCTTGAACATCAGCCCGGCCATGGTCTCATCGAAGAGCTTGTTCCAGGCGCTGGCCCCGACGACACTGGCATCGTGAAGATAGGTCTCCATCTCGTCCGACAGCTGGTGCGGCCGCATGGCGCGCATGCGGTCAAAGACGGGTTTGTACCGGGCAAGGGCCGCGTTGTCGGCCATCAGGCGGGCAAGATGGTCATCCTCCAGCCGGTTGAATTCCAGACTGAAGAACACCAAGGCCGTGGTGGCGGTGGTGATGCGGTCCTGCGCATCGGCCATGAACTTGGCGCGTTCGCTGTCCATGGTGTTCTGGTAATAGCGCAGGCCTGCGTAAGACATCAGCCGCCCGGCGGTGACATCGATCGCCTCATAGGCCTCGACGCAGGCCAGAAGCCCGGCCGCATCCAGCCCGGCCAGAGCGCCCTTGTAACGGGCCTCGAAGGCCGTTGCCTCGGCCTCGACCCGGGCCATGTCCCGCTCCACCTCGGGCGCGTCCGGGCTTTGGTAGAGGTCAGTCAGATCCCAGTCCGGCAGATCACCGAAGGTGTTGGAACCGGAACGGGCATCAAAAACCGGGAGCTTGACGCCAGGGCGGGGCAGGGGGTGCATGGTAAACCTCATATCGCTTTGTCCCCATCTAGGGGTGCCATGGGGGGAACGGCACGGGGCAGGCGCAATGGGGCGGTGCGTGGGGGCAATTCCCTGCAGGGGTGGTTGCGATCCCGGCCTATGCCCAATAGGGTCGCGCCCCGGGAGAAGCCGGAGGGGGGCAGGATGACCTATTGCGTCGGGCTATTGCTGAACGAGGGCATCGTCTGCCTGTCGGACACCCGCACCAATGCGGGGCTCGACAATATTTCGACCTATCGCAAGATGTTCCATTTCATCGAGCCGGGCGAGCGGGCCATCACCATCATGACGGCGGGCAGCCTTTCGGTGACGCAGACCACGCTGGCCCGCCTGCGCGAGGCGATCGAGGATCCCGAGGCGACCGAGGATAGCTCGATCATGCAGGCGCCCACCATGCTGAAGGTGGCCTCCATCATCGGCAACATGCTGGCGAAGGTGCGCAGTGAGGTGGATGAAAAGCTTTCGGTGATGCGGCAGACGGCCTCGGCCAGCATGATCGTGGCCGGGCAGCGGCGCGGCGGGGCGATGCGGCTGTTCCTGATCTATCCCGAGGGCAATTTCATCGAGGCGACCGAGGACACGCCCTTTCTGCAGATCGGCGAGCACAAATACGGCAAACCCATCCTTGACCGGATCGTGCGGCCCGACACGCCGCTGGCCGACGGTGAAAAGGCGGTGTTGCTGTCGATGGATTCCACCTTGCGTTCCAACCTGTCGGTGGGCATGCCACTGGATCTTTGCGTCCTGCGCCGGGACGAATGCAACGTGACGCGCCAGCGCCGGATCGATGCAGGCGACCCCGCCTTTCGCGCCATGTCAGAGGCCTGGTCGAGCGCGCTGCGCGACGGGTTCACCCAGATCAAGCTGGCCGAGTAGCCCATTTTCTTGCAAGAAAATGGCACGGATTTTTTGAAAAATCCGGACCGGAATTTTGCAAAATTCCGGGGCGCTAAAGGTGCAGATCGAAAAGCGCGCAGGATTCGTCGAAAAAGCGCGCGCGGGTCGCGGGGCGCTCCATCATCACCTCGTGCTCGGCCCCGGGATAAAGCGACAGCGTCCCCTTGGGCCAGCGCGCCATCCGGGCATGGATCGGGGCGACGTCGACGATTCGCTCTTGCAGGCCAAGGGCAGTGACGATGGCCAGATCGGGTGAAGGCATCCGGCCAAGGGCGTGACATTCCTTCAAGGCCGCCTGCAACCAGCCCAGAGATGGCCCGCCCAACACCAGATCCGGGCAGGCCAGCGCCTGTTGGCGCATATAGTCCCACATCTCGGGATCGGTGGTCAGGGTGTTGCCCAGAAAGGCATTGCCCAGAACATAGGTGGTCTCCTTGGTGCCCGGCACCAGCCGGTCATCAAAGCGCAAGAGCCGCGAGGCGGTGGCCAGTGTCACCGCCAGAGGCCGCATCCAGGCTGCGATCAGGATGCCCCACATCGGCGCCGAAAAGGCGGCGGCCTTGAACGGGTGATCCCCCATCAGCCGGCGCAGGCCGATGCAGCCGGCCATGGAATGGGCGATCATGAACCAGGGCCGGGGCAGGTCTTGCACCCGGGCAAAGGCAAGGATCGCATCGAAATCCAGCTGATATTCGGCAAAATCGCCGACATGGCCGGTCATCGGGTCATCCAGCGGGCGGTCTGCCAGCCCCTGGCCGCGCCAGTCAACCGACAAGGTGGCATAGCCGCGCTGCGCCAGATCGGTGGCCGCGCGGCCATATTTCTCGACATATTCGGTGCGGCCGGGCAAGAGGAACACCGTGCCCTTTGCCCCCTCAAGCGGCCAGAGGCCGACGCGGATCTGCACCCCGTCGGCCGCCTGCAGCCAGCGGGCAGAACCGCCCGCCGGACCATCGGCCAGCCTGTCGTGAAAGGGGGCCTCGGTCGTCACGCCAGCGCCGCGCCCAGCTGCATCGCCAGCCCCATCGAGCCGTCCACCGTCAGCTTGCCGGTCATGAAGGCGGCCGTCGCCCCCATCTCGCCTTCCAGAATGGCGCGGAACACCTCGGCATCGGCGGTCAGCGTCACATCGGCCTCCTCGTCGCCCGCCCGAACGCCATCGGCATCGACCATGATCGCGCCCTCGCCAGGGATCACGAATTTCGCAACACCCGCGCCAAAGCCATTTGTCATCTTCGCGCCAAGGGCCGTCACCGCCGCCGAAATCACATCGCTCATCCATCTCTCCATCGTGAAGCACCGGGACTGGAGTTTCCCGCGCCATGGGTTACGTTAGGGTTATGAAAGTTTGGCGTCGCCTTCACAACCTTGTCGTTGCGGCAGTTCTGCTGCCCACTCTGGCTGCCTTTCCCGCAGCCGGTCAAACGACAAGGCTCGACGGGCTTCTTGATCGGCTCAAGACCGCCGAAGCGGCCGAGGCGGGGCGAATCGAGCAGGAGATCTGGATCGAATGGTCGAAATCCGGTTCGCCCGCCATGGATCTGTTGCTGGAGCGCGGGCGGCAGGCCATGGCCGAGGGACGTCTGGACGTGGCGATCGAACATTTCACCGCACTGATCGACCATGACCCGGCCTTTGCCGAGGGCTGGAATGCGCGCGCCACCGCCTATTATCAGGACGGCCAGATCGGCCCCGCCCTGGCCGACATCGCCCAGACCCTGCAGCGCAATCCTCGGCATTTCGGCGCCCTGTCGGGGCTGGCGATGATCTTTGAAGAGCTGGAGCGTCCCGAACAGGCGCTGGAGGTCTGGAAGACGGTCGAGGCTATACATCCCCCTGCCGCCGGGGTATCCGAGGCCATCGGCCGCATCGGGGCCGCGCTTGAAGGCCGCGAACTTTAGG